>CAYYKS010000044.1:261-5128 GCA_964469255.1 uncultured Candidatus Saccharibacteria bacterium
GCTTGCAGATACAATTCGTTCATTCCGTGAAATCCTTGATGGTAAGCACGACGACAAACCAGAAGCAGATTTTTATATGAAGGGAGCGCTTTAAAAGTCGGCCCCCAATGGACGTTGGGCCGACATGATTTCGCAAAATCAATGTCAAAACAAATTAAATTAAAAATAGTTACGCCTGAAAGACTTATCCTCGAAGAACTTGTGGATCAAGTTTCTTTGCCGACGACAGAAGGCGAGATAACAGTTTTGCCAAACCATATTCCGCTTATCACTGGATTAAAATCTGGTGATGTTGTTGCTATAACCGGTGGTGAACACGTGCCGATGGCTGTAGTCGGGGGATTTATTGAAGTCAAAACAAATGAGCAAGGAGTGACTGAGGTGGCAGTATTGGCAGACTTTGCCGAGCACGTGCATGAACTTTCTGATGAAAAGATAGAACAAGCTATAAAAAAATCCGAAGAATTGCGTAAGCAAATGGAAAACAAAGATCATGTAGACTTTGAACACTTCGAATCCGAACTCGAACGCTCACTAACTCGTGTAAAAATCGCGGATAAGTGGAGAACAAAGAAGTATCGAAAATAGATTGTAATTAAAGAGTTTTTCTTATATTGACTTTTTTATAAAAATGTGCTATACTATAAAAGTATAGTTCGTTGACTTGCCCACATGGGCGCCTGGCGGTTGCATGCCAATTTAAAATGCAATAACTCAAGGAGACAGCAATGTCCAAGAACAACAAGACGACAGTGACGGTACAGTTCGGGTGGGCTTCCAGCAACCCGACTTTCAGCGAGTTTTTCGTGGCGGTATATCGTGACATGGGAGAGCAGAAATTCTTTTCCCAGGGATGCGTAAAGAGGTTGCAGGAACTTCTTCCTCTGAACGACGGCAAGCCTTTCACCGGCTACACGCAGTTCGGTCCCCATACTCACATCACGATCGAAGCCCCGACTCTGAGCAGGGCCGTTGACATCGTTCGAACACTGGAGGGCTTCCTGAAACACGAGTTCTCCAAGGTTCCATCCTTCTGCGGAGGATTCCATTGGGTGACCTATGCCGGCACGACGCTTGAGTGTGTCATCGAAAAGTTGGAAACCGCCCTCAGAGATGCTCAGCAGGATCTCAAGGGCACTCGGTGGTTCTTGCCCAGCAAGAGGCTCCAGCGTCTCCGCATGGCCTTCGAAGAGTTGTATAAGTAAAGTTCGCCGAATAGGATCTCGGCGAAGATCACGGGGTCAACGTAAAGTTGGCCCCGTTTTTGTTTTTATTAAATAAGTAGTATATTAACTTTATGTCTAAATTTTATGTGGTGGCGACGCCGATAGGAAACATGGGGGATATTACTCTCCGTGCTATTGAAACATTGAAAAATGTTGATTTGATTTTGTGTGAAGACACTCGCGAAACTAAAAAGATTTTAGATAAACACGGCATCAACAAACCAACCATGAGCTATCATGCTCAAAGTAAATTAGCTAAGACTGATAAAATTTTTGCGCTTTTAGAAGAAGGGAAAGATTTAGCTCTAGTCTCAGACGCCGGCACCCCAGGCATTTCAGACCCCGGTGCAATGCTCATATCTCAAATTAGAAATACCGCTAGGCAAGGCCTAGCGGTAGAAGTGATACCAGTGCCTGGCGTTTCTGCAGTTATCACTGCTCTTTCTGCCTCAGGTTTGCCAACCCACGAATTCACTTTCTTGGGTTTTTTACCACACAAGAAAGGCCGAGAAACTTTGTTTAAAGAGATATCTCTATCAAAACGCACCATGGTTTTTTATGAATCCCCACACCGCATTTTAAAAACCCTAGAATCACTAATAAAATTTTGCCCAACTAAAAAAGTCTGTATTGCTCGCGAACTCACCAAAATCTACGAAGAATTCAAAACTGGAACACCAGCGGAAGTTTTAGAATACTTAGAAAAAAATAAAGAAAAACAAAGAGGGGAATTCACAGTACTAGTCTCAAATTAATCGTGAGGCCTTGCCTCACGATTTTATAACAGGTCTTCTGGATCTACAGAAATTAAAAAAGAATTTGGCAGAGATGCTAACTTAGAATGTAAGCTATCGCTTACATTTGATCCGAGGGATAAATCAGGGAGTGACCAATCTTTGGTGTTGAGCTTGATCAAGGTATTGGTTATGTATTTATCTTTGAATTTAGTATGGAAACCACTAAAAATTTCTGGGTTATATTCTTTCAAGAACTCACTCAGGTATTCTCTAGTTCGTTCGGTTTTTTCTTTGTCACCTAGATAAGTAATTTTAATAAAACGTTTAAATGGCGGGTATTCGAGTTTCTTTCGATCTTCGATTTCTTCACGGACAAATGAAAGCAAGTTTCCATTTTTTATAGCTAGTAGGGCACTATCCTTTTCATTTTTTGTTTGGATGATCAGTTTGTTTTCAGTTTTTTCTAGTATGGAGATTATAATCTGCAATATCTTCTCACTCATTTTAAAATTTGGAATACTCCAAAGCGAATCAAAAGAAGATATTACTGAAAGTGATACTTTGTTCTTCATATAGAAAAATGCCATCTCAGTACCTACAAGAACAGCACCTTCACCCTGCTCAAAATCTTCGATAATTTTTTCGGCCCCGCTACTTGATTTGGCTACTTCTTTATCTAGTTTTAGCACTTTTATTTTTTCTGTCTGTGAGGATTGGTCCTTTAAGTATTCAACTACAGTATCCGTGCCGATGCCAAGCCCTGTGAGATTCCAGCCACCACAATTTGTGCAGGTAGTATCAGGGTCAATTTCTACTTTGCATTTGTTGCAGGACAGTATTCTTTTCGTTTCATCTTTGGATAGATAGAGTACTACGGGTGATCCGCAAGTAGGACAGCCAACCATGGTACTACAATCCCGACACACAGTCATAGTGGACAGGCCCTTGCGAAGTGAAAATATGAATACGTTTCTTTTATGATCGGTGTGATGTTTGATTTCCTCGATTGTTTTTCCGCTCAGCACAGTAAATTTCTTATCTTCTAGGCTTACTGGTTTTTCAATCTCTATCTGACCACCAAAGTCTATGCGAAACGAAACTGGGTGCATGGACTGTAGATTGTCAGTGTCTCTACGAGCCAATGTTTCAAAACGCAGGAGTGTATCGCTCATGATGAATTTTGCTTTTATCTTTGCTGCATAGGTTTCCACAAAAATACGCAGATCCATTTGTGGCCGTGCGATAGTTCGGTATGCACTCGAGCTTTCGTGTTCTAGTATGATGACGCCGGTATCTGTGCGTGGTGTTATGAGGTATGGGGCAGTGCCCAAGATTAGAACCGGATGAGTAGAATTGGAAGCATCTTTGATTAGGGTCAGAGTCTTTTTCGTACTGAGTCCACTATGCATTTTAAAAGTAAATTGCTCGATTCCTTTAGCCAATGTTTCGAAAAAAGTATCGATATCGCGCTCAGTGGGTAGTACTATAAATACGGATTTCTTTAGAGAAAAATTTTCTCGAATCAGAGTTTTATAAATTGAAATACGTTCCGATAGTGGTAACTGTAAAAGTAGCTTTTCTGTTCGTATCTTCGCTGCATCAGTATTAGCTTGTCTTCCTGACCAATTTTTTAATGACAGTGCTATCTTGTCATAATTTTCTATAAATACTGATGGTATTAGTAGCGGCACCCCAACATTTTTATTGGCCACAAAGTATTTACTGACCGCGATGGCCGACTCTAAAAATTCGGTTTGGAAAATAGAATTTTCTTTTACATTGATTACCTTGCGCAGGTTGAAGTTTAGATCTTTGATATTCATCTTGTCACCCGAAACATCTTCAACAGATATCACCAAACCTAGTATGTTTTTCTTACGAAAAGGGATGGTAACAATGCTCCCGACCGTTACATCTTTGGCTGTAAAATAGGTCAAATCCTCCTTCCAGATACCTTTTTTGAGGGGGATTACCGTCACTGTTTTCATATTTTAATTCTAGCACATCTATGCTATATTGCTTTTATATGAGTATTTTCGTTAGGAAATTGGGAATAGACTTAGGAACTGCGAATACTCTGGTATATTTACCCGGCAAAGGAATAGTACTAAACGAACCTTCCGTAGTAGCAGTTTCAGAACAAGACAATAAAATTTTGGCTATTGGATTTGAGGCTAAAGACATGATAGGTAAAACTCCAGAATCTATTATTACTTATCTTCCTATGAAGGACGGAGTTATCGCGGATTACCGAGTGACCGAGGCCATGCTCAAATATTTTATAAATAAAGCTCTCGGTAAATTCAATTTATTTAAACCTGATGTGATGGTCTCCGTTCCTGCTGGAGTTACTTCTACCGAGCGTCGCGCAGTGGTAGAGGCTGCTATCAAAGCGGGTGCTATGAATGCCTACGTAGTGAAGGAACCGATTCTGGCTGCCATTGGTGCTGGGATTCCTATTTATGAATCACGAGGGCACATGATTGTGGACATCGGTGGTGGAACTACGGATGTGGCGGTGATTTCGCTCGGCGGAATAGTGGCTTCGACTTCGGTAAAGTGCGCGGGAAATAAAATCGATCAAGCTATTGCAGACTACATCAAGAAAACTTTTAACTTAGCGATAGGTGATAGAACAGCGGAAGAAGTAAAAATAAAAATCGGCGCTGCTGTACCACTCGAAGAAGAACTACAAGTAACGATAAAAGGACGAGATTATATTCAAGGCCTACCTCGTTCTGCCCAAGTCAGTACGAACGAAATAGTAAAAGCTATAGATAATGAGCTCAAACAAATAATAAAAGCTATCAAAGATGTGTTGCAAGAAACTCCACCCGAGCTTGCTTCAGACATTATGGATTTTGGGATCATTATGACTGGTGGTTCTTCGATGCTTCGCAATTT
>CAYYKS010000045.1:0-4972 GCA_964469255.1 uncultured Candidatus Saccharibacteria bacterium
TTGGCTCAAGAAATGTGGCGTCTTCATTGCCTACTCGGAACACGGCCATCGAACCGACGTTTCCAAACACAGCATTTTTTATGTTGTCTTCGAGCTGAGTGATGTATTGATGCGCAATGTTTAGTGAAAGTCGGTATTTTCTAGCTTCAGATAAAATAGAAGCAATAGAGTCAGTAGTGACATTTTGGAACTCATCTATGTACAAATAAAAATCATTCATCGGTTTGCCGAACATATCTACCCGAGAAAGAGCGGCCATCTGAATCTTGCCCACCAATACCAAACCAATCAGATTCGCATTTATATCCCCCAGTCTTCCCTTCGACAAATTCACCAGGAGGATTTTCTTCTCATCCATGATTTTTCTAAAGTTAAAAACAGAATTTTGCTGAAGCACCACCGGACGCATAATGTCGTTTGAAATAAAGTTATCGAACTTGGAAGAAATATATGGCACAAAGTTTGCGAGTGATTGGTCACCTGTAGTTTGCTCAGCTGAAATCCAGAATTGCTTGATGATGGGATTCTTGCAACGGGCGAGCTTCATATCTCGAAATTCTTTGTCCGCCAAGACTCTGGTAATTTCGAGCAAAGTCGAACCAGACTCCGGATCCTCCATCACTAGGAAGGCACTGTTTCTGAAGTATTGTTCGAACATCGCCCCGCCACCCACTTTCATATCAAAAAGTTTATTGAAGATGCCCATGAGTTCATTCACCACAAAAGTTTTTTGTTCTGGATAACGCGGATCATATTCCAGCATGTTTAGCCCCATCGGACGCGGAGTATAAGCGGGATCAAAATAAATAACGTCATCGATACGCTCCTTTGGAATACGAGAAAGAATGGTTTGAATATCGGTACCGTGCGGATCAATATAACAACAACCATCACCATTCCTGATATCCTGAGTAATCATATTTAACATAATGTTGGTCTTACCTGTACCAGTTTGCCCGATAACATAAAAGTGACGCATGCGGTCTTCGCGAGCCAAATGAATATCAGTATCTTTACCTCGATAACTATTTACTCCGAGCACTATGCCCTCCTTGCCCATTTCAAGCGGTGCTGGCGCAATACCCGCCCTGGCTTCCTTGAGTTGTGGCTGACTGCCAATACCTACAGGAAAATGAAATACTGAAGCTAACTCTTTTAGATTCATAGGCAAGGCCTTGTCAGAAGAGAAACTTCTATAAGAAAAATCATGAAAAAGCTTTTTTAGATTGCTACCAGAAACTTCTTCAAATATTATAGAGTTACTAGCTGCTTCAGAAAATTGATTGAATGAAGACTCTATTTCTTTCAAAATGGCCCGGGCACGATCGGGAGTTTCGGCTGATGCCAAGACTCGAATATTTGCCTTCATGATAGTGCTCTTTATTTTGTTACCAATCTTTTCTACCGCACCTTCATCCACCGCTCTTCTGCCCTTCATGCTAGATTCTTTGTTCTCGACGGGCTTCTCTTTTACTCCGAAAATAAGTTCTTTGCCGACATTCATGACAGCTGATCTAAATTTGTATAAATTGTCCGAGGCATGCTTTACCGAAGTGCCGTCCTTTACGTCGTCAAGGATGGCATGAAATTCATTAATGAATTTATCCCCTGCTGGCGCAACCACAAGCTGAATCACGGCACCTTCACCCTTGGTCTTTAGATGCGAAAACACATTCAAGATAGTATTCATCGGGTCATGATCAATGTTGTCATAGGTCTTGATCGGCATCACTCCCCGCTCGGTAAGCACGGCGTAAGCGCCAGCCGAACCACCGTGTTCGTTGAAAATATTGTAATCGTCAGTGACTTCTTTTATTTTTGCATTGTGATAAAACGCCAGAACTTGTTTTTCAAAAAGCGAAAGGTGCTTGTTTGGAATACCCGCATACACCACCACTTCATCACTGGCCTCACTAAGCGCCACCTCGAGAGTGAAATAATTTTCAGCAGAATTGTTCTTGCCTTCGGCTATAGAATTCATACCAGCATAAAACTGCTCCATGGCGCCGATAAATTCCTTGAAGCCTTTAGCCTTGTCTCCCTCTTCGTGCGGTGGTGGAAGAGTAACTTCAAACAAAGTCATATGCAAAGATTTGTATAAAGGTGTACCTTCTTTAAAATCTGAAACTACCTGCCCAGTTTTTAGATATTGAATCAAAATTCTATGAAAGTCGTCATCGATATGCGGATTACCCATACCCTCCACTACCGACAGCGCATTCCTTATACCTTTCACCAGCATTAAACCTAAAAGTTCTTCCATCACCCCGTCGTGACTTTCAGGGCGAAGTTGTAAAACTATCCCTTCAGCTTCTTTTTTATTTATTAGGTTATCTTTGTGTACAGCTTCCTGTGCGGGGACTTTTTTATATTCTTCAGCCACAACTCTGGCTGCATTTTCATTTGCATGTTCAAAATGCCCTTTTTCTATAAGTTCCTGTTCACGAATTTTCACATGCTCGCGCAGAAAAGAAAGCTCCTCTTCTGGAGTTTTAAATTTCGGCATTTCCTTAAAGAAAGCTGGTTCCATTTAGTTAAGTATATAACAAATATAACAAAAACTGAATGTTCTTATAGTACAGAATCGAGTTTATCAGTGCCTAAAATATGAAGCTCTGTAATCGCACGCGTTAGAGCAACGTAGAGCAAATCTTTTTGCATTTTCTTGCGCTCTAAAATATGCGCTTGGTCCATATCTTCACCAGTCACCACGCTAAACGCTCCCTTTTTAACTCCGACTATGCAGACCCAGTCGAACTCTACACCTTGAGCTTCAAGCATAGTGAGTACGTGCACATTTTTAAAGTCAGCAAACTCTTTTTTAAATTTCACAAGATGCTCTTCTCTTTTTGATAAAATCCCGATGCTTCCTTCGGCGTATCTACTGATATGGTCCTTGATATGCTCTATTTCCTCGTCTATAGTATCAGCAGTTTTTTCTAAGACGATTGGTCCTTCTTTTAGTCCGTCAGGTAGCTCGACCTGATAACCCAGATTCTTTACAAAAGACAGTATATTTTTAGTGTTACGGTACACCTTATGCAAAGTTATATTTCTATCCTTTGATACTACTTCCCCAGCGTCCTCCATATTTTTTATAGTTCCGAGTTTTACCTGTTGAGCCATGTCACCTACATAAACAATAGACTCAGTTGTGCTATCTACGCAATTCTTTAGAATTCTAATTTGTTCTGGAAGATAATTCTGGAACTCATCGATTATCATGAGCGAATAATTAACTAGAGTCTTTTCTGTCTTGCGAACAATCTTTTCGTTTATGGATGTATTATACTCTCGCTTTATTTCAAACTTTTTATACTTTGCAAAGTATGATTGCAGTAACACTACCAGATCAAAACGATCCAACTTCTTTTCCTGTTTTTGTGTAGCGAATATTTTTGCATCGCCTAATTTAAAAGCAGGAGCATAAAACCCTTCTAGTGTTTTAAAAATACTTTTATTCCAAGCTGGGATTGAGCCTAATCTTATAGCCCGCAATTTACTATATTCGTAAGCATCTTTCTTGTCTTCTGTTTCTCCATACCTATCACCATAGATATAATCTACTAAACCTAGCACCTTGAAAGCCCACTCTGAAAATGTAATTATCTTCACGTCATTTATTCCAAGGCTCGGCAGAAGCGTAGAGAAATAATCTTTTGTCCCATTGTCTTGAACCAGAACCATGATGGAATAAGCCGGGTACAATTTTGCTATATCAGGAACTTGAGTCATATATGCTACCCGGTGAAGGGCCAAAGTAGTCTTGCCAGAACCCGCGGGGCCCGAAATCACAAGTGGGCCTCTGGCCTCGGCGCGAATAACTTGGTCTTGAGCTTTTTCCATTTGAGCTACTATCTCTGGAAGAATAAAGCCAGATTTTTGTTTAGTAAAATGTTCTTGGAAAATAAGCTCACGCGCCTTGTCTTTAGTTTCGAGAGAGAAGAACATAACCTTACCATTTACAATCATGTATTGTTCTTTTTGTTTTATTGTGACTGTAATTACTTCACCATTTGGAAGTTTGTAGGAAGCCTTGCCTGGATTTTCAAATCGAATAGCCGAAACTGGGGCCACCCAAGAATATATCTTCTCTTCAGAGAATTCATGCTTGGCAAAGAAGTAATTTTTATTTACCCCTTTCTCATCCAAAATCTCTATCTTCATGAAGTAAGGAGATCCTTCTAGGACTGTGAGCTCCCTCACTCTCTTGTGGGCGTGCCCTCGCAAACTCATAAACACTGCCTGGTCTTCCGCCAGTAACCTTCCAAAACCTTTCAGACTTTGACTTGCTAAAACCTTAGCATTTTCGAGCTTTTTCTGAATTTCTAGGCGCACAAAATCAATATGCTTTTCCAATTGTTTTAATAACTTTTCTTTATATTTTTCCATATATAATTAAAAAAACCGCTTCTGGCGGTTTGCTGGACACTATTTGGGCTCAACTTTAGCGTTATCTAAATAATAATGTATCCTCTTTAACATAAGGACTATAGTATCAAAAACTAAATCTTTGTCAAGATTTCTGCTTCACCCTCAGTGATCAAGATAGTATGTTCGAAGTGGGCGCTTTTTTTCTTGTCGGCGGTGCGGAAAGTCCAATCGTCATCATCGATGGTTACCTTTTTAGTTCCTAAGTTTAACATGGGCTCGAGTGCCACCACCATGCCCGGCACCAACTTCTCGCCACGACCTGCCTTACCAAAGTTTGGAATGTATGGATCCTCGTGAATGGCCCGGCCTACGCCGTGCCCAGCGAGCTCTTCCACGATGCCGTAATTTCCCTTTGCGCGCACGAAAGACTCGATAGCATGACCAATGTCACCAATAGACGCACCTCCAACGGCAGCATTTATACCAGCCAAAAGGGCTTGCTCAGTATCATCTAAAAGCTTGGCAACATTTGGAGCGATAACACCTACTGGCACAGTCATAGCCATATCAGTAAAAAGGCCCTTGTGCTTTACACCTA
>CAYYKS010000046.1:0-4935 GCA_964469255.1 uncultured Candidatus Saccharibacteria bacterium
GATTATACACGTGATAATATTCTCCAGATACAAAAGAAACTTTCCTTTGTGACATGCTTAAATTGTATCACATAAGCCGCTCACCGCTAGGCCTTGCCTAGCGGTATTAAGTACTAGAAAATTTTTAGTAAAGTTTTAAACCCGCAGTGAGTTCATCCACTTTTGACTTAGGTCCGAAAATTAGTAGTCCTAATAAATCAATATCTTCCAAATTTTTTGCTTTAGTATTTTCTAAAACTTTGTTGTCATTTGTCGTTTCAATCATCTCCCGAGTAAAGTGCGCCACCTCTAAACCTTTTGCCACAGCTGCGTCTGATAATCTCCAGATTGCCTCAGAAGAATCTGCTTTCTTTATCATTATTGCGTGTTTGATATTCAATTTAATATTTTTATCATCCCCCGTTTTCACTGAATCAAATTTGAAAAGATTCTTTTTTGATCGAGCACCAAAAGCTGCTGCTAAGTGAGCTACAGTGTTTAATATTTGCCATTGTTCTAACTCCACCCCACCATTTATTATAGCGTTTACCACTTTCAGTTCTTTACTCTCTGCTTCCATATCTTTTGGTTTCATCAACGGAAACATTTGAAGTTCGCGGAGAGGTTTGTCTACAAGTATCGCAAACATTCTTTCTCCAAAACCGAATCCGCAAGTAGGTGGCATGCCGTGCTCGAGCATTTCTACGAATTCATAGTCCGCCATCATGGCCTCAGTGTCCCCTTTATCTATAAGTTGTTGTTGGACTGCAAATCTTTCACCTTGATCGATAGGGTCATTTAATTCTGAGTATCCATTCCCTACTTCACTACCGGCAAATATCGGCTGAAATCTTTGCACTGTCTTCCCATCTGCATTACTCTTGGCTAGTGGAGCCACGATCTTTGGATGATTTATCAAAAATGCTGGACCGGCAATATTTTTTCGGCAGAATTTCCAAAGTGTATCCATTAATCTTTCAGTATTATTACCATCGTAAGTTACTCCGAGCTCATGCAGTTTCGCCTCCATATCTTCTCTGCTCGCTGTATGTATGTCGATGCCAGTTTGTTTTTTCACCTCTTCCGCATAATCAATTTTTACCCATTCATCAGCTAAATCAAAAGTGTAACCCTTTGAAGTGAATTTCGTAGTACCGAAAACTTTTTGTACTATATCTATATACATCTCGCGGACCAGCGCCATGCCGTCATTGTAGTTTGCATAACCCCAATAAAATTCCATATTCGTAAATTCTTGTGCGTGTTCTGGGCTGGTGCCTTCGTTCCTGTACGCTCGGCCAATTTCAAAAGTTTTTGGGAATCCTGCCGCCATCAACCTCTTCTGCCAAAGCTCGCCGATAGATATGCGTAGGTACACATCTAGATCATAATCATTGTGATGAGTTTTAAATGGGGTAGCTTCTGCTCCGCCGGTAGTGGTTTCCAGAGTTGGAGTTTCTA
The DNA here is from genome assembly GCA_964469255.1 of uncultured Candidatus Saccharibacteria bacterium. Taxonomy (GTDB): domain Bacteria; phylum Patescibacteriota; class Minisyncoccia; order Phycocordibacterales; family UBA9973; genus UBA9973. Next base: position 1,441 of record CAYYKS010000046.1, read on the forward strand.
CTTCTAAAAATCCTTTGCTCTTCATGAATTCTCTGGTGGCATCCCAAAATTTAGATTTCTTTTCGAGAAGATCTTTTAATTCTGGATTCATCAATATGTCGAGATATCTTTTTCGAAATCTTTCTTCGATGTCTACCAATCCATGCCATTTTTCTGGCAGTGGGCGCAGGCTCTTAGAGAGCATTCGCCAATCTGTAGCTTCCAGAGTTTTCTCTCCTCTTTTGGTAGTAAAAAATTTACCTTGAATTTCTACAAAGTCGCCGATATCTACCACTGCGCTAAAAAAATCTAATTTCTCGTCACCTAAAATATCTTTTTTCAAAAGTCCTTGAAATGTTCCTGTGCCGTCGTTTAATGTTATGAAAACTATCGCCCCTTGTCCGCGGATAGACATGATGCGTCCAGAAATCCACTTCACATCACCATTTTTTTCTAAACTTTCAAAACTGTCTACCGCTTCTTTTAGCGAAAGCTCGCGTAAAGACTGCGCTGGGTACGGGTTTATACCCTTCTGTTTTAGAAGTTCTAATTTTTGCAATCTAGCGTCTCGAATTTCATCTATAGATGACATTTATCTATTATACGCTAACTTGGTAGCCTTTGGCTACGAAACACTAATTATTTTGTAATCAACTTTTCCTTTTGGAGTCTGAATAGAAACTGCATCACCCTTTTTCTTGCCGTATAGAGCCATGCCTATCGGCGAATGGTTTGAGATTTTTCCTTCAAGCATGTTCGCTTCTTCGGAACCTACTACCACATAAGAAATATTTTCTTTAGCTCCAGATTTTTGTACCACCACTGTAGAGCCCACTTCTACTTTGTCTCCCTTGGAGTGCGCTACAGTTTCTGAAGACTGTAGAATGTGTTCTACTTGTACAATGCGCGCTTCGAGTTTACCTTGATCTTCGCGAGCTTGGTGATACTCGGCATTTTCAGACAAATCACCAAGAGACTTTGCGTATTGCAAAACATCGAGTATTTCTTTTCTTTTTGGTCCTCGCAGATCCGCTAGTTCTTGTTCGAGCGCTTTTCGCTTTTCCAAAGTAATGTAATCTCCCCCCTGTTTCTGTGACATATAGGGTAGATATTATCTTTTTTTACTGGGATTTGCAAGGAAATAATTTTTATGATATTCTACCAGACATGGCAAAAGCTATTATAGAAATCAAGAAAAACCCAAACGAAAACAATTCCAGTGTTTTGCGCCGATTTTCACGCAAGATCCAAGAGTCCGGAATCATCCGCAAGGTAAAAGGCGCACGTTACAACGAGCGAAAAGAATCAAAACTCAAAGTAAAAAAGAGTACTCTAAAGCGTATGGCTCGCCGTAAGGAAGTAGAACACCTCAAAAAGCTCGGTAAAATGGTTACAAAGACTAGATAATTTCTATTCTTGTCTATTGATGCTCTCACCTCTCAAAATTGAAAAAATCAAAGCAGCCATTCTAGGAAAAAAGTATTCCCTGTCCGTGGCATTTGTAACTCCTGCAGTTTCGCATCAAATAAATAAAAAATATAGGAAGAAAGACAAGCCGACCAACGTCTTGTCTTTTGCGTTACGTCCGAATGTAGGCGAACTCGTGTTGTGTAAAGCTGTTATAAAAAAAGAAGCAAAAAAATTGGAAAGAAATGAAACCGATTGGCTCATATTTTTAGTTATCCACGGTATGCTTCATTTGAAAGGAATGACGCATGGGAGTATAATGGAAAAAGCAGAAATAAAATATGGCAAGAAATATATCGGCAGCAATAGACATTGGCTCGAAAACGACACGAGTCGTGGTGGGAGAATTCGACAAGGGGGAAAAATTTCCTAAAGTTATTGGCGTCGGTGAAAGTGAAACTCGCGGTATGCGCCACGGTTACGTGGTGGACCAAGCTCAGGCTGTAAACTCTCTACGCATTGCTCTCGACATGGCCGAAAAATCTGCGGGTCTAAAAATCCGTCGTGCCTTTGTAGCTATCAGCGGTACAACATTACGTAGCAATCTAAGCTCGGGAATGGTGGTAGTATCCAAGGCTGATGGTGAAGTCACCAACCTCGACGTGACCAAGGTTATGGAAGACTGTGAGGCCAATCTAAACCTAGCCAATCGGAAAATCATCCAGGTATTTCCTTCTTCTTTCCGCCTCGACGGCAAAGAGGTCCTAGGCCGTCTAGAGGGTATGCGTGGTACCAAGCTCGAGGCCAAGGCCCTATTTGTGACCTACTCTATCCAACACCTAGAGGACCTACTCGAAGTCATCGAAGAAGCTGGGGTTAAAACTTTGGATGTCATCCCCGCCCCCATAGCATTGGCAAATGTAGTGCTCACCGAAAAACAAAAAATAGTGGGCGTGGCCCTGGCATCAATTGGCGACCAAACTACATCGCTCGCGGTGTTTGAAAATGGAACACTTATTTCGGTGCAAACTTTTTCTATCGGATCGTCAGATGTGACAAACGATATCGCGCTCGGATTAAAAATTCCTCTCGACACTGCAGAAAAATTGAAGCAAGGCACGAGTGATGAAACTATTCCGAATAAAAAATTGGCGGAAATCATCGAAGCTCGCCTGTCTGACATCTTTGAACTACTCGATAATCATTTTAAGAAAATAAAAAGAAACGGACTCCTGCCTGCGGGTGTAGTATTTGTCGGCGGAGGCGCAAATATCAAAGGACTGGAAGACTCGGCAAAATCTGCACTCAAACTGCCCGCCTCCATCGGCACCACCGACATTTTCAACAACACCAAGACCAAACTTCGGGATTCGGCGTGGTTCACAGCACTAGGACTTTTGCTGACCTCTCATGACAACGAAAGCTATGGCGATAGCTCTATGGGAAACCTCTTCAAAGACCTGAAGAATCTAATAAAATCAAGCCTCAAACAGCTAATGCCTTAACAGAACACATTTTATAAAAATGGCAAAACTTACCCCGTACCAAAGTTTTTGGTTCGGGGTTTGCTTTTTTCTGCCCCAGTGATAGTATGACTTCATACAAGAAATTCATTAATCACTTTAAATATCCGCCATATTATGCCAAAAATCAATCAAGAAGTAGAATCATTCGCTCGAATCATGGTCATCGGAATCGGGGGTTCTGGAAAGAACGCTGTAAACCACATGATCAACTCCAAAGTTAAGGGAGTTACTTTTATCAGCATGAACACTGATACTCAAGACCTGCATCACTCTCTCGCAGAAAAGAAAATTCACATCGGAAAAAATTTGACCAAAGGTTTGGGCGCCGGCATGAACCCAGACATTGGAAGAAAAGCCGCTGAAGAAACAAAAGCAGAAATCCAAGATGTAATAAAAGGTGCAGATATGATATTCATCGCCTGCGGAATGGGTGGCGGTACTGGTACTGGCGCTGCTCCTATCGTTGCTCGTGCAGCAAAAGAACAAGGCATACTAACTGTCGCTGTCACTACCAAGCCATTCTTCTTTGAAGGAAATCACCGTATGAAACTAGCGGACAAAGGAATCGAGGAATTGGCCAAAG
>CAYYKS010000047.1:0-4910 GCA_964469255.1 uncultured Candidatus Saccharibacteria bacterium
TAGAAATTTCATAGTGGGGAACAAAGCCAGCTTCGATGTCGATAGCTTTCTTGTTGGACTTCGGTAAATCTCGCACGTGTCCTACAGATGCGCGCACAGTAAAAGCACCTTCGAGATATTTTTCGATTGTTTTTGCCTTGGAAGGGGACTCGACGATAAGTAACTTCATATTATTGTATTCCCAGTATTACACGAAATACTTTTCAAACGCAAATATTCTATTTATACAGCTCTTCTGATTTCACCAAGTTCCTCTTTTATTAAACCCTTTATTTCCATTATTGAAAGTAGTGCGTTTGATTCCGCGGTAGAGCCACTCATGAGTCTGATCAATTCATCTCGTTCATGTGGTTCTCGTAATAATTCTAAAACTTTTTTCTCTTCGCTTGTCGCATCGTTAAACAAACTCGCTTGTTTGGTTTCATTGTCTATTTTAAATCCAAGTGCTTCTAAAATATCATCCGAGCAAGTAATAGGTGTAGCTCCATTCTTTATTAATTTATTTACACCGACAGAATTTGGTGAATTTATATTTCCTGGAACAGCCAGAACATCTTTATTGTAGTCGAGCGCCATACGTGCAGTGATGAGTGTGCCAGATTTTTCTTCGGCTTCTATTATTAGTGCCGCTTTTGATAAACCTGCGACCAATCTATTTCGCATGGGGAACATATAATTTGTGGATTTCATCTCTGGTGGAAATTCTGAAATTACACATCCGCCACGTTCTATTATCTTTTTCGCTAGTCCCAAACTACTTGGCGGGAAAAATGCGTTGTCAGAAATTCCAGAACCAGGGAAGGCTACACAAATGAGTCCTGTTTCGAGTGCCGCTTCGTGAGAAAGAGAATCTATACCTATAGCGAGTCCCGAAACTATTGCTATCGGGTAGCCTTTTAGTCCATTTATTAATTTTCGGACAGTGTCCTTGCCATAAGTAGTGCATTTACGTGAACCGACAACTGCCAGATATACAGTTTCTTTATCAGGCAATTCGCCCTCAATGTAAAGCTTGGATGGTGGCTGGGGGATTTGGCGCAGCTCTTTCGGGATAGAATTTTTTTCAAGTATATGTAACTCAAAATCACTCATATTGTAATTATAGCAATATTTATGTACAATACTAGAATAAATTTATATGTTAGATATCAAATTCATTCGCGAAAATAAGGATATAGTACAGGCTGGTGCCAAGAAAAAGCACGTGGATATTGATATTGAAAAGCTTCTCGCTGTAGACGATGCTCGTCTTGAAACCCTGAAAGCAGTGGAAGACTTGCGTGCTGAAGTAAATAAAGTTTCTCTAAATATCTCTCGAGACCTCGATAGCTCTGCAAAAATGCAGTTGATCGAAGAAATGCGAGTGGTAAAGGAAGACATAAAATCTCACGAAGACAAATTGAAAAATATTATGGATGAGTGGCAAGGGCTGATGCTCCAAGTGCCAAACGTTCCAGATATGACTGTACCAGAAGGCGCGAGCGATGCAGATAATCAAGAGATTAAAGTATGGGGCGAGAAAACTGTGTTTGATTTTGAACCAAAGGATCATGTGGAGATAATGACCGCACTCAAGATGGTGGATTTTGAAAGGGGAACAAAAGCTCATGGGTTTCGGGGTTATTATTTAACCGGAGCTGGAGTAGAACTCAGTTTTGCACTTTGGAATTATGCGATGGAATTTTTTACAAAAAAGAATTTTAATTTAATTATGCCCCCGGCGGTCATCAAGAAAACAGATTTCTTTGGTACAGGACACCTGCCAGCTGGAGTGGATGATATATACTGGACTCAGGATGGAGATGGTTTGATAGCTACTGCCGAGATACCGCTGATGGCTTTTCACTCTGGAGAAATTTTAAAAGAAGAAGACTTGCCCAAAAAATACTTAGGATTTTCCCCGTGTTTTAGAAGGGAAGCTGGAGCTCATAGTAAAGATGTAAAAGGATTAATTCGCGTAAATGAATTTTTTAAATTTGAACAACTTATTCTGTGTGAAGCTAGTCATGAGACATCAGTCAAACTACACGAAGAGCTAAATAAAAATTTTGAAGAATTTATTGAATCCCTAGTTTTACCTTACAGAACAATAACTGCTTGTGGTGGAGATCTAGGTCGTGGACATGTGAAAATGTATGACGTAGAGGCTTGGGTTCCCAAAGAAGGCAAATATCGGGAATTGGGCTCGGCTTCATATTTTCATGATTTTCAGTCTAGACGCTGTGGTATTCGCTATAAAGACAAAGAAGGAAAAATAAAATATACACATTCTCTAAATGCAACTGCTGTGGCTACTCCACGTATTCTCGTATCAATCATCGAAAACTACCAACAAGCTGATGGGTCTATAAAAATACCCGAAGCGCTTCAAAAATACATGGGTGGTAAGGAATTCATAAAGTAAATCATGAAGCGAGATATTTTAAATTCTCCTCGTATCAAAGAGATACAGAAAAAAAGACGAAAAATATTGTTCCGTAAATTTTTATTGCTCTGCGTAGCCTTAATTTTACTTTTTGGAATTTTTACTTATGTTTCTAGTCTAGCTAGATTAAATGTGAGTTCTGTCGAAGTAGTGGGAAATAAAATTACAGACTCTGAAGAAATAAAGACTGTAATAAATGAAAAACTCACAGGAAAATATTTGTACTTATTCAAGAGAAGCAATATATTTTTCTACCCCAAAAAAGAAATAAAGCTAGCCTTGGGTGAAAATTTTAAGCGTTTAGTAAATATAAATTTGTCTATAAAGGATGGAAATGTTTTGGAAGTATCTACCGAAGAGAGAAAAGGTGAATATGTGTGGTGCGGAGATACTTTTCCAACTCCAGAAATTTCTTCGGTAGAAACATGTTATTTTATGGATAATAGTGGTTATATTTTTGACGAAGCCCCTTATTTTTCTGGTGATGTTTACTTTAAATTTTATGGAAAACTTTCTGACAATCCAAATCCTATAGGAATGCACTTTGATGGAGAATTTAGCAATCTCCTTGTCTTGAAAGATATGCTTACTAGTATCAAGATCGAACCGATTGCCTTAGAAAAAACAGGTGAAGATTTAAAAGTATACCTGGCTAGCAAGTCATCTGGAAATAGTCCGCATGTGCTAGTAAGACTTGGTTCTGATTATCAAAAAATTGTAGAGAATCTGCAGGCCGCTCTTGAGACTGAACCCCTGGTATCAGATTTTAAAAATAAATATTCAACGCTCCTTTACCTTGACTTGCGGTTCGGAAATAAGGTTTACTTTAAATTCAGGCCCTAGCCTTTAGGCACTAGGCTCTAGTAAAATATGAAAAACTTTTGGAAGGAATTAAAGAAACCAATCATGGTATTGGCGCCTATGGCTGATGTCACAGACTGTGTGTTTCGAGAAATAATAAATAAATACGGCAAGCCGGATGTTTTTTGGACCGAGTTCGTATCAGTAGATGGCTTGTGCTCTCCAGGCAAAGAAAGGCTTTTGATTGATTTGAAATATGATAAAGCCGAACACCCAATAGTGGCGCAAATTTTTGGTAGTAAGCCAGAGAACTTTGAGAAAGTTGCAAAGATGTTAGTGGAAATGGGTTTTGATGGAATAGATATCAATATGGGTTGTCCGGTCAAAAAAGTGCTGAATCAGAATTCTTGTTCTGCTTTGATTAGAACACCAGAACTAGCAAAAGAAATAATTCTCGCTACCAAGCGTGGAGCGGGGAATATACCAGTGTCGGTAAAGACTCGTATTGGATTTAGTAAAGTAGAATTAGAAACTTGGATTCCTGCAATTCTTGAAACATCTCCAGCAGTGCTCACTGTGCACTTGCGTACAGTCAAAGAAATGTCTTTGGTGCCAGCACACTGGGAACTAATGAAAAGAGTTGTCGAAATTCGGGATGAAATGAAGTCAGATACTTTAATTTTTGGGAATGGGGACGTACTGGATTTAAAAGATGCCCAACTGAAAGTAGCTGAAACTGGTTGTGATGGTATCATGCTCGGACGAGCAATTTTTGGAAACCCGTGGCTCTTTACAGGAAAAGTTCCAACGCTAGAAGAAAAATTAAAAGTCATGATCGAGCACACCAAGCTTTTTGAAAAAGTTCTTTCACCTCATAAAAATTTTGCCCTGATGAAAAAGCATTACAAGGCGTATGTAAACAATTTTGATGGCGCCAAAGAGCTTCGCGTAAAGCTAATGGAAGCCGAAAATGCTACTGAAATTGAAAATATAACTAATGATTTTTTGAAAACTCTAGAATAATCTTCACTATTTACAATATACTGATTTTGAGGTATAGTTTATTCAGACCCGCACCAACTAGAAAGGTAGAACACAAATCGTGAATCGATACATGATTAGCCATCAGCCGGACAATCCCCGGACCGAATCGATGACCCCAACCGAGCTGGCCAGTATGCTGGCCGGGATCGATGGTGTACGCATCATCAACCGGGGAGACTCATTCGTTATCGTCGAGATGAACGAGTTCTCCGCGTTCGCGCTCTCCCAGGCCGAACCGGGGATCACGATCAAGAAGAAGATTCTCCAGGCATCGCCTGGCGTCGTCCACCACTAGGGGGCTAAGACCCCCAACCATCAGCCCCGCGGCAATCGCCCGGGGCTGAAACTTTTTAATTTTGAAAATCTTTTTCTTTAATGTAGAATGTGCCTATGCATGATTTAGCTTTATACCGTAAATACCGACCGAAAAATTTCAAGGAAGTCCTAGGGCAAGACCATATTGTCGATGTTTTGCAGAGCTCGGTGGAGAATGAGAAAGTTTCCCACGCATATTTATTTGTCGGTACTCGCGGTACAGGGAAAACTTCAGTAGCTAGAATTTTTGCAAATGAAATTGGTGTATCCGTAAATGATTTATATGAAATAGATGCCGCTTCAAACCGCGGGATAGATGACATCA
>CAYYKS010000048.1:0-1070 GCA_964469255.1 uncultured Candidatus Saccharibacteria bacterium
TTAGGATAAATGTAATCGATTGGTCGTAGGTTCGATCCCTACCGGGGGAGCAAATTTTTGAGCCATATTTTGTAATGGTTATTTTTGACACCCTAGTAGGGATTAGAACTTTTTGATACTATAAGAAGTATGATTGTAATTACAGCAGGTGAAAAATATGTTGATATAGATGCTTTAGCTTGTGCTGTAGCATATAAGGAATTACTGAAACTTCAAAACAAGGATGCAGTAGTAGTTTTTCAGGGTTCGTTAAATCACAGCGTGAGTAATTTTGTTAAGAAGTATAACTTTGAAATTCAAAACCAGCTTCCAGTTGAAGTAACTGGATATGTTATTGTAGATGTTTCTGAACCGTCACACATTTCTTCGTTTGTAAAAAAAGAAAAGGTAATTTCTATTTTTGACCATCATTTCGGTTTTTTGGATTTTTGGGAAGATGCTATTGGTAAAGAAAAAGTAAAAATTGAAATGATTGGTGCTTGCGCAACTCTTATTTGGGAAGAATTTAAGAACAACGAACTAGAATCAAAAATATCAAAAACATCAGCTAGTCTTCTAGTTATTGCGATTATATCCAATACATTTAATTTAGGGGTTTCATTAACATCAAAGCGTGATATTGATGCTTATAATGAGTTGCTTGACTACTCAGATTTGCCGAACGATTGGAAGGAAACATATTTTAAAGAACAAGAAGAAGAGGTTTTTAAAAATACAGCAGAAACAATAAAGAATGACACTAAGATTCAAGAAGTTCCAAACTTAAATCAACCTTTGGTTATCGGACAAATTGAATTGTGGAATGGAAAAGAGTTTTTAGAAAAATACATAAAAGATATTCAAGAAAGTTTAAGTCAATATAACAACCCTTACTGGATGATGAATATCCCTAGTATCAGTGAGAAAAATAACTATATCTATACAGAAAATCAAGAAGTGAAAGATTTACTACAAAAAGCATTAGGTTGGAATTTTAATGACAATTTATACGTGACCAAAGAGTTAGTTCTAAGAAAACAGATTTTGAAAGCATTATACGACTTGAAGCCCTAAGCTTGTTAAAAAATTCA
>CAYYKS010000048.1:1080-4835 GCA_964469255.1 uncultured Candidatus Saccharibacteria bacterium
GTTTATCTTTTAGCTCTTCTTTTATTTTTAATGACTGACTGAAATAATTAATGGCCTTTTCATATTCTTCCTTTAACAGGAACATACTCCCTAGCCCATTGTAAGAAGTAGAAATTCCCTTCTTATCATTCAATTCTTCTTTTATTTTAGTCCACTTAAGATTTCTAAACTCGTCCAGCAGAGGGAGCTTGACTTTTAATACTATTTATGCTATTATATAAAAATAGTAGCTCTTTGATATGTTTAGTTATTTAGTTGTATTTGGTGGATTATCTTTGCTTCTTTTTTGGAGGTTAAGATAATTCACTAAATATAAACAATTAAATAATTAACAAATGGAGATAGAATATAAAAAAATTGGAGAAACCTTTGATGTGTCGAGTATACCTGAAAGGTTAATGCGTAAATTTGAAAGTTTATGCCAAGAAATGAAAATTAGCTGCAATTTGGCTCCTTGGCCAAAAAATCCTGGTACTATTAACGCAGGAGAATCCTATGTGTACACTGTCACAATTCCCTTGGGAGATATTGAGACTTTTAAAAAAACTGTGGAGAATTTCTTTATGGAAAGTGAAAAGACTGGAGAAAAGAATCCTAATTTTCCGCGAGAAGTCATCGTTGGCGGGTTATCATCTCAAGAACTTATTCAAAAAGTTTTAGATGCTGGTTATGAAATTAGCTCACAAGCTAAAACAGCTCTTGAAAAAGGTTTTGATGTTTGTGCCGAAGAAAAGACAGTTAGACTTGAATGTCGAACCCCTTTACAAATGGGTTTTACAGAAACATTTGTGCCTTGGGAAAAAATAAGAAAATGGATTGAGGAAAATGGTAAACTTTGTGATTATGAGTTACCATTAAGACTCCGTTTATCTTATGATGAGCAACCAGATGATGAAGGGCTTTACGTTGCATATGATTATCCATACTTTCGTGTGGCAAATTATGGTAATGAAAAATCTGTGTTCAGAAATGGTACGGATGCGTGTTCTGATAGTAAGAATGAGTGTCCTAATTATGTACAACTTTTGTACTATTCAAAATAATAATACGCTTGAGGAAATACGTTTCCCAAGCGTATTTCTTTTTATAAATTAGTTCTGAACTGCCATCGCTGGAAATAACTCAATAATCTTAGAAAACTCTAATTCTCTTTTAATATTATCCCAGTTTAGAGTTCTGAACTTGTCCACCAGAGGGAGCAATATAAAAACTCGCACGCAAGTGTGGGTTTTTATATTGCTCCCCCGAGCGACTAAACTACTTTAGTCGCGTGTAGGGATCGAAAAGCTTTTGTGTCTTTTTAAGAAACTCTGTTTCAAAAAAAGTACAAAAGGTGTACTGATCCTGCTTTTTTATTTCTTCATAATACTCAGTCGAACATCGTCCCAGGTTCGGAGCCAGCAAAAAACACTTTAGAAATAAGGTGATTTTTTGATACCCATGTAGGGTTCAGAACTTTTTGAAAAAATGTTATATTGTATTTTATGAGTAACCCCTTAGAAATGCTGGAAGTCATAGACGAAAATGATAACTTAGTTGGTCTTGAAACCCGTGCCAAAGTGCATCAAGATGGACTTCTTCATCGTGAAATACATATTTGGTTTCTTACACCCAAAGGCGAGATAATTTTTCAGCACAGAGCCAAAGACAAAGATACTTATCCAGATAAATTAGATGCTACTGTAGGCGGACACGTTGAGCCCAAAATGTCTTACGAGGAAACAGCAGTCAAAGAATGCAAGGAAGAAACAGGAATAGATATTGCCCTTAATAAACTGGTCTTTCTTACCAAAATGCGGAAGAAGAGTTTTGATGAAGTAACTAAACTTACAAACAATACAATTCGTAGTCAGTACGCATATCTTTACGAAGGTTCTATTTCTGACCTGCAAATCGAAGAAGGAAAAGCGGAAGGTTTTGAAGCGTGGAAAATTGACGACTTGCCTAATCTTTCAGAAGAAGATAAAAACAAGTTCATAGGTCTTATTCTTAGAGAGGACATGCTTGAGCTATTTAATAAGGCAAGAAATTATTTTAAGATTTAATTATGAAAATATACGTATTGGGTAGTAATAGTTTTATGCACAAAATGGTTGAGACAACCGATAAACTTTTAGAATTAGGAGTAGATGCGTTTATACATCCTGACTATAGACAGTTAGTGAAGGGCGAAAGAAAGGAGCAAATCAAACAATGGGAAGCTGGTGAAAAAGCTAGAGTAAAAATAGAAAATGACTATTTTCGGCAACACTATGCTCACATCTTAGAGAGTGATGGCATTTTAGTCATAAACGAAAGGAAAAACGATATTGATAACTATATTGGTGGAAATGTCCTAATAGAAATGGGGCAATCTTATGTAAACGATAAGAAAATCTTTTTATTGAACAATATCCCTGACAATCTTTCTTACTCTGATGAAATTAAAGCATTGCAACCAATTTGCCTAAACGGAGATTTAAGTAAAATTAGTTCTGAAGTGCCGTCATCGGAAACATCTCAAAAATCTTAGAAAAATCAATATCTCATTCTTCAGAATGACTCTTGGAGTATTTTTAATTTGAACCCAATTAAGAGTTCTGAACTCGTCCACTAGAGGGAGCCGACGAAAATCACTTTAGGAATAAGATGATTTTCTTGTTACCATTTTAGGAATTTTTAAAGAGTTCGAACCTATGATAGAATAATAATAATATGAATTCTGCAGAAAGTTTGTTCATAATTGTAACGAGTATAGTTTTATTGGTTTTAGCAGTATTAATTAAAAAAATTAATTGGCATAAACTGGGATTAAAACCTGAGTCACTTTTTAGAGGTTGGTGGCAGATACTAGTGTTTAATATTATTATTTTTACCCTAGTACAACTAGCCATGACTAACAACTTTATAGATCTCCCAGATTGGATGTTAGACGAAGACCCGTTGTTACCTTTATTAGCTATAACATTTCTACAGGAAGTACTATTTAGAGGATTGATTATAAGCTGGCTAGAGCGTTGGGGTAAACAAAAAGCATTATGGATCAGCGTCATTATCTTTGTTTTATTCCACTTAGTTGCTCCGTATGCTTGGTCAAAGACAGGTCTAATTTTTGCGGGACTAACTTTCTTTGCAGGATACTTCTGGGGTTGGCATTTCTTAAGGTTTAGAAATATGTATTTACTTGGCATTTCCCATTTCTTAGTAAATCTCAGTTTTAATTACATTGTATTTAATATCATTTTCTAAAATACTTATCCGAACATCATCCCACGTTCGGAGCTTGACTTTTAATAAAATTATGCTACTATATAAAAATAGTAGTTCTTTGTCATTGTGGTTATTTTGGTTTGTGTATTGCTCTCTAGACGTCTTTTTTGTGGTTTCTAGAGAGCAATATTCAAAAACTTAATGATCAGAAAAATGAAAAAAACAACTTTAATTATTACAATCATCGTAAGCTTGTACCTGGCTTCATGTAATTCGGGACACACTGAATCAGAAACAAAACCTGTGGCTGTTGTCACAAATGTCACAAAGCTGTTATTCCTCTCAGACAGCACCATCAATTACTCTGAGGATCAGAGTTTCCTTAGATTTAAGGACAGTGATGAAGTGACCGTTATGCAATCCAGTGATGGATATTCGTCCTCTGAATGGAAAGTGTCTTCAGCCCCATTTAAAAGGGATACCCTCATATGGATCCCTTACTTAAAAACCTTCCCTAAATCCACCATATATGCTGGACATCAATACAAGGAAGAAAGAATTTACCG
>CAYYKS010000049.1:0-4826 GCA_964469255.1 uncultured Candidatus Saccharibacteria bacterium
CCACCAAGTTTTATTAAACGAATTCGAAGTTCTGGGGCTGTTTCAGTAGGCAGGATGTCTATTTTTTCAAGGGCGATAATATTTCCAGCATCCATCTGGTAAACCATTTTTTGTATAGCCACCCCCGTTTCTTTTTCGCCATGTAATATTGCAGACTCCACAGGAGATGCTCCTCGATATTTTGGTAGTAGTGAGTAGTGAATATTAATAGAGCCGAGTTTTGGCTTGTTTATGATTTCTTCCTCCAGTATTTTTCCATAAGCTACTACTATATATAAATCAGCTTCGGGTAAAATATCTGCAGTGATTTTTTCCGGTTGAATATAGTTGATATTATTCTCTATAGCCCAAGTTTTTACCGGCGGGGGAGTCAGGATCATCTTTCGGCCTTGGGGTTTGTCGGTAGCAGTGACAATGAGGGATGGTAAATGCCCCGCTTGTTTTAAAATCTCAAGCGTCTCACTGGCTACATCCGGTGTGCCAAAAAATACAAAATTTAATTTACTGGTCATTTCGTTTTACTTCGGGCTCTTCAGCTTTTACATCTTTCGCGTGGTCGATGAAAAGTATTCCATTTAGATGGTCTGTTTCATGTTGGAATATTTGAGCAAGAAGGCCAGATCCTCCGCGTTCAAATTTGTCACCATTTTCATCGTAAGCTACCACTGTAGCCTTCTTGGACCTGTGAGTCTTTCCATAAAGTGGTCGCACAGATAGACAGCCTTCGGGCACCCACTCCTTGTCTCGAGAGAGCTTGGTGATTTTTGGATTGATGAATATGATATCTTTCGGGCGGGCAGTTTCTTTTGCCTCTGGATCTCTATTTTCTTCTAGTTTATCCTCCTTTCTGTCAGTTATAAAATTCTTGTCGAATATTTTTCCAGACACTACGAATATGCGAAGAGAGTATCCTATCTGCGGAGCCGCTATGGCTACGCCATCACTCTGCGAACGAAGAGAAGCCTTCATTTCTTTGATGATATTTTTTATTGGGAGACTTTTGATTTTTGAGATTGGCACTTCTTTTGCCACTTGCCTCAAAACTTTTTCTTCTTTTTGCAAGATTTTTTTCATGCTCTGCGTTTGTTTTTTATAACTCTTTTAAGTATTCCAAAAGTTTGGTTTGCTTTACAGTGTCTTGAGAGCGAGTAGCCATGTTTCGTACTATAACCGAGTTATCTATAGCTTCTTTTACTCCAAAGATAATAGCGTAGGGAATAGCTAGCTTTTCAGCGATAGCGAGCTGTGAACCCAAAGAGTCCTTGGAGAGTGATTGCGCTATAGGCACATGGGCTTTGCGCAAGATATCTATAATATTTAGACTTTTTAATTTTGCTTCCGCGCCTAGCTGGATGAAATAAATTTTTGGTTTCTTGAGTATGCGAGGAGCAAGTTTTTTGTACCAAGGCTGGGCAACTATGCGGTCTACACCTATAGACATACCTACTGCTGGTACATCTTTCTTGCTACCCACTTGTCGAGCAAGGTAGTCATAACGTCCACCGCCAGCGAGTGTGAGTGGAGTGCCGTCCTCACCGCCTTTTTGTTCGATGATTTCAAAAACTGTACGAGTGTAATAGGAAAGTCCGCGAACAAGATTTTTGTTTATATTATAGGCAATTCCTAGTTGTTCTAAATATTCCAAGACTTCCTTGAAGTGTTTCTTACAGGAAGGACATAAGAAGGAAATAGAATCTGGTGCTGAGGCGTTTATTTCAATAGTTTTTTCTTCTTTGGAATCCAATATTCTTAGTGGATTGGTTTTCAGTCTTTCACGGTCGATCGGAGGAAGGCTTGAGATGTGCTTTCGGTAATAATTTGTAAGCTCGCGCAGGTAAGCACCTCGACATTCTTTGTCGCCGATGGAGTTTATATCTATAGATAGGTTGTCAGCGCCAGCGTCTTCGAGGATGCTGACCCCAGCTTTGATAATGAGTGCATCCATAATGCTTTTGTCAGAACCTAGAGAATCCAAATCAAATTGCCAAAATTGTCGGTATCGTCCGCGTTGAGGTTTGTCATGGCGAAATACTGGACCATATTGGTAGTACATGACTGGTTGAGGCATGCTCTGCATGCCGTGCTCTATATATGCTCGCATAAGTGGGGCAGTGTGTTCTGGACGAAGTGCTAGGTGGTCGCCACCCTTAGTCTTGAGGTTGTAAATTTCTTTATCCACAATGTCAGTGCCTTCGCCGATGCCTCCAGTGATGAGCTCTTCGTGCTCGAGGATAGGAGTTTCGATTGGCTTGAATCCATAGTAGATGGCTACCTCCTGAGCTTTTTCAAAGAAACCTTGGAAGTTGTAGTACTCATCATTCATCAAGTCCCGCATTCCTTTTGGTGAAGCGATGTTTTCTATTTTTTTCTTGTTTTCTTTTTTTGGCATACTGATTTTTGTTTTTTTCATATTATTATTTATAATTACTATTCTGCTTGTGTAAATTCCCCTGGCTTTATTCCCATATTTGATAGGGGAAGTAAGCGAAGTAAAACTTTACCAGTCATGAATTCTCTTCTAAGTGGCCCCCAGACTCTGGAGTCAGAGCTCGCAATCCTATTGTCGCCCATGACATAGTATTCATCGGCCTTCAGCCTTAGATATACGTCGTTGTTGTCTTCATTTTTAACAAAAGGCTGATCCAGTCGGAGTCCTCCGGGGTGCTCGGTGTTTATGATGGTGATGTTGTTGCCCTTGATGTCGATAGTTTCACCTGGAAGTGCGATGATTCTCTTGATGAAAAATTTTGAAGGATCATTTGGGTATTTGAACACTACTACGTCGTCGCGCTTCGGATTATTTACGAGATAAGATATCTTGTCTATTATCAGGTAGTCGCGGTCTACAAAAGTAGGCACCATAGAAGACCCGGACACTACGAATGGCTCGGCTACAAACATGCGGACAGGGACAACGATAGCGAGCGCCATCAAGGCGAACTTTACCAGCTCCCACCAAGATTGATCTTTGGGTGCTTTAGGCAGAGGAGGTTCCGGTGTGGGTTTATAGGCCTCGTAGTTGTAGGGAGGATTGCTATTAGTTTGGTTTTCCATGTATGTAATATACCATACAATAAACTTGACAGTGTGGGGAAGTTTGTTTTCTAATAAGAATATACTAAAATTGCGTAAAATAAATATAAAATGTTATTATCTATGCATGAAACTAGTAGTAGGCCTCGGCAACCCAGGTGATGAATACGAAAAGACTCGGCATAATACTGGGCGGATTTTGGTTGGAATTTTAGAAAATAAAATGTCTGACCATAAAATTAAGTTCCTGACCCCGGATACTTTTATGAATAAATCTGGACTGGCTGTGGCAAAACTTGTAAAAACCAAGAAAGATTTGGAGAACTTGGTAGTGATTTATGATGATATTGATTTACCATTGGGTAAAATGAAAATTTCTTTCAACCGATCGAGTGGTGGGCACAATGGCGTGGGCTCTATAATCAAATCCCTGAAATCCGAAGAATTTTTGCGAATACGTGTAGGTATCGCACCGGCTACTCCTTCTGGAAAAATAAAAAAGCCGAGTGGCGAAAAGGCGGTACTAAATTTTTTGCTGGGCGAATTCAAAAAACCAGAATTAGAGTTGATTAAAAAGCAATCTAAAAAAATAGCTGAAATTATAGAAGTGATTTTTACTGACGGAAAAGATAAGGCGATGAGTGTGTTTAACTAAATCTCTTTCAAGTTATCTACAATAATGCTTTTTTCGCCGTTTTTGAGGGATACTTTTCCTGAAAGGGCGATGCATTTTTCTGGCACCAATATTTCTGCAAATTCTGCAAACACAGAAGGGAAGCAAACTGCCTCGATAGAATCAGTGAGGTCAGCTATGCGCAGGAAGGCCATGCGGTCATTTTTCTTGGTGATGACCTGTCTAGATGCCTCGATGATGCCGGCGATGGTAACCTCGCGTCCATTGCCTACATTTATATCAGTACCTTCTTTTATTTTCTTTATATTTATATTTCGGCTTTCGAGTTTGTCTTTCAATCGGTCGAGAGGATGGCCGGATATATAAAGTCCAAGCAATTCTTTTTCAGAGAGTAGTTTTTCCATTTTAGTAGCTTCTGGAGCATCTTTCATTTTAAATTCTGGAGCTTTGGTATTTGTGGTCGCACCAAAAAGTGAAATCTGGTTTGCGTTTTGTTTACTCCCTTCATGATTATAGGCCAGCATTTCCTCCATGTTTCCGATAAGTTTGCCACGTTCTTCAAATTCATCGAAGCATCCGGACTTGATGAGGGCGTCCATGGACTTTTTGTTTAGATTTTTGTGTTTGATTCTGTCTAGGAAATCACTGACGGATTTAAATTTGCCATTTGTTTCTCGTTCAGAAATAATGGCATTTGAAATATCTGTACCTAGATTTTTAATGGTGTAAAACCCGAAGCGGATTTTTTTACTTTTGTTTTCTGGGCTGATTACGGTGTCGGCTATTTCGGGTAGGCAGGTGAACCCTCCATGACTTTCGTTTATGTTTGGTGGTAGCACGGGTATGTTCATCTTTTTACATTCTTTGATGATGTCTGAAATTTTTTCTACATCGCCGGATTCAGCACTGAGGATGGCGGTCATGTATTCCACTGGGTAGTGTGCCTTCATGTATGCAGTCTGGTAAGCTACCTTTCCGTAGGAAGCAGCATGGGCTTTGTTGAAACCGTATGCCTGAAAAGGCTCAAATAATGTCCAAAGTTTTTCGGCAAATTGTGGAGTCTGACCATTTTTAATGATTCCTTGAGTGAGCTTTTCTCTTTGTGCGGCCATTTCTTTCGGAATTTTTTTACCCACAGCTTTACGGAATTTGTCCGCCT
>CAYYKS010000050.1:0-4582 GCA_964469255.1 uncultured Candidatus Saccharibacteria bacterium
CCGTCGGCAGTAGCTATGACCACATCATCCCCCTTCTCAGTCAAAAGCACAGATATGAGCTGATCATCCTTATCTAAACGAATTGCAATGATACCGCTTCGTCGTACGTCCTTGAATCCTTCAATGGACATTTTCTTTGCAGTACCATTCTTGGTCACGAGCATAATAGAACCTGGAATAGATTTACTTCCCTTCTTCACAGCTAAAATTGAAGTGACTTTTTCTTCCCCGCCAAGCGCCAAGAAGTTCATAATAGATTTACCTTTAGTTGCACGTTTACCTTCTGGAATATCGTACATTTTCATTTGGTATGCCTTTCCAAGGTTAGTGAAGAACAAAAGATCATCGTGAGTAGAACCAGAAACAAGCATGGTCACAAAGTCTTCTTCTTTAGTTTCCAAATCAATCACCCCCACACCACCACGCTTTTGCGCGCGATATTCGGAAGGATCGGTGCATTTTACATAGCCACCTGCAGTAAGCACTAACATGGTTTCCTTTTCAGGAACTAGGTCCTCATCAGAAATTTCTTTGACTCCGCCTTTCACTATTTTAGTTCGACGTTCATCTGCATATTTGTTCCGTATCTCTTCTAGTTCAGTAGAAATAACTTTAAGCATTTTCTTTGGGCTAGCCAAAAGCTCTTTGATGAATTTTATAAACGCTTGTTTTTCACCAAGTTCATCCTCGATCAATTTTCTTTCAAGTCCGGCGAGCTTCTGAAGTTTCATTTCGAGAATTGCTTGTGCCTGCAAATCTGAGAATTTAAATTCTTTCATCAGCGCCAGCTTGGCAGTAGCACCATCCTTTGATGCACGAATAGTTTTGATAACTTTATCGATAAAGTCTAGTGCCTTTTTCAAGCCGAGCAAGATGTGTTCGCGTTCTTCGGCCTTTCTTAGATCATATAAAGATCGTCTTTTTACTACATCTTTTCTGTGAGTAATAAATTCTCCCAAGATAGACTTGAGTGAAAGAGTTTGTGGAACACCGTCGACAAGTGCGACGATATTGTAATTGAAATTGGATTCAAGTTGAGTATTTTTGTAAATATAATTTAAAACTTTTTCTGGATGAGCTGAAGATTTTAGATCGATAACTACGCGGATGTCCTTGGTGGATTCATCACGCAAACCCTTGATACCTTCGAGCTTTTTTTCTTGCACCAGCTCGGCAATAGCCATGATAAGGTTTGATTTATTTACACGAAAAGGAATAGAGGTAATTATGATTTGAGGGTTACCATTTTTATCTTCAGTAATTTCGGCTTCTCCACGACAAACAACACCACCGCGTCCACCAGAGTACGCATGAAGCATATCTTTGTAGCCATAAGCCACACCTCCAGTCGGAAAATCTGGACCTTTCACAAATTGCATCAGGTCCTCGGTAGTAGCATCTTCGTTATCAATCAGGTGCATGGTCGCGTCCAGCACTTCGGCCAAGTTGTGCGAAGGAATATTTGTAGCCATACCCACAGCGATACCGAGAGTTCCATTTAAAAGAAGAGAAGGAACTGCAGATGGAAATACCACCGGCTCTTTGCGAGTCTGATCATAGTTTGGACGAAAGTCTACAGTTTCTTTTTCGAGGTCCCGCATGAGTTCGCCAGAAATTTTTGACATCTTGGCTTCGGTATAACGCATGGCTGCAGCATTGTCACCGTCTATAGAACCAAAGTTTCCTTGCCCCAGAATAAAAGGATATCTGTAAGAAAATTCTTGAGCCATACCTACCATAGAATCATATACCGCAGTGTCACCGTGAGGGTGGTACTTACCAAGCACATCTCCGACTACTGTCGCAGACTTACGAAAACGAGAGCTCGCCGTGAGCCCCATTTCGTTCATAGCAAATAGTATTCTGCGGTGGACGGGCTTGAGACCATCGCGAACATCTGGAAGAGCACGCTGAGTGATAACTGACATCGCATATGCCAAATACGACTCTTTCATCTCTGCCACTACGTCTACCGGCAGAATTTCGTCCTTTGTTTTTGTTGAGACTTCTTCGTCCCCTTGTCCTTTCTTTTTTACCATTGTGGAAGTGCTAAATTACTTTTTAATACGGAAAGCGGTTCTACGTTCTTTTTCAGGTCCTCATTGGCAACGGTACTATCAAAACTGCCACCCAAATTATGCACCCAAACAGAAAGCAAAAGAATACCTGCCACTACAACTGAAACATGCAAGATATGTCTTTTGATTTCTTCTGGTTGTCTTCTAATGTTGTGAATTATTCTTCTCATAATTTCTGTAATTTTTCTAAGCTACCGATAATACTACCACTTCTCCTTCTTTGGTGTCCAAATCTTTAGACTTGAGTGTGAGCTTGTCCACCACCTCGGCTTTCTCTTCCCCGCTTTCCTTCAAAAAGGCCTTGAGCGATGCCGAATCATAATCCATAGGTATTATGAGCTTCGGCTCGAGGGATGCTGCAAGCTTTGCCGCATCCTTGGCACCCAGCACGCCATTGCCTCCTACAGGCACAAAAAGAATATCTGGAGAATTGATAGCTTCTACTGCATCCTTGGAAAGATTGGCATCAGACAAAGCCCCGAGAAAGGCCACACTTATATTGTCTACAGAAAACACATAGATAGTATTCATGTATTTCTTGCCGCCGATTTCTGCATTGCTAAGCACCCCCTTCACGAAGATTTCTTTGATCTCATAATCCCCGGGGCCAGTGATGGCAAACGGCACTCGCTCGCCATGAGTAAGTTGTTCTAGTCCGTTGTAATCCGCATGATTCGTAGTAACCAAAGCGATGTCAGCACCGAACTTGCCAGAAATACCAGTTTTAGAACTCTTGCTGACAGGATTGAAGGCCAAAACCATGTCCCCTTTTTGAATCTTGAAAAATTGTTTTCCGAAATATGTGATTATCATTATGTTTATTATATCAGTTTTTTACTCAAAAAGAAAGGCGAAATTGACTATTTTTTATACTTTCCCTCTCGTAAATCTTGGACTCCCTGAGCCTCTGCCTTTAGGCGTTCCTCCATAAATGGGTGACTATAAATCTCTTCTATTATCTTATCGTATTTACCGGGCTGACTGTCTTTCATGAATTCTTCTGCTGAAATAAAAATCACTTCTATGCCTTCTAGCCCCAATTCTTTTCTGACCTCTTCTAGTAAAGCTTGAGTTCTCGGTATGTGATAGTCGCTCGTCAGGATTGCCACTTTTTTCAAATTTAATTTTTTAATTTCGCGAAAAGTGTGCTCCAAATTTCGAAAAGTGTTCGTAGATAAATCTTCAGTTCCAATTACCGGAGACTCTAATCCATTAAATCTGTCAGTATAATCGGATCTATTCTTCAAGCCTGCCAGAACTCGTGTAAATTTATCAGAAAAAACTTCAGCTTCGCTCGGAGCCGCAGGTCCATGCTTTTCCAATGTTTTAGAATTTCGACCGCCGGAAAATATAAATCTCTTGGCTTTTTTCTGCAAATAAAGCTCTAAACTCGCTGCCACTCGAATACCACCACTCCCCTTGCCAGTTCTCGTATCGTAGTTGGTAGGAAAATATTTAGCGCCTGCATCCGTTTCTACAGAGTGAATACCACCACCGAGAACAATCACTGCGTCATACTCATAAGCCTTTCCTTCCTTTGATTCAAAATTTATGGCTCGCTCTGGATTCATATGGAAGACATTATACAACATAAAAGCAAACCCTGGTATTGCTTTTATGGCATAAATGTAGTAGTGTAAACAGTGTAATTCAATAAATATTACAAGCATGGATTTAGGGTAACCCTCTCGTAAGTTACAAGAGAACCTAAGCCTTATATCCGCTTTCAGACTTTCTGAATTTGCGGATTTTTATTTGGAATACAAATTAATTAATATGAACGACGAAGAAGTAATAAAAGAAAACCCAGTTCTAAAATCAATTTTAGAACGCAGTGGTGCAAAACCAGAAATTGATTCTCTAGTAGAAGGTCCAGTTATCTTGGTAGAAAAGTCTTCAGTATATGTAGACCTTTCTCCGTTTGGAACTGGTATCATTTACGGACGAGAATTTATCAATGCTAAAGATATCATCAAGCAACTCTCTATCGGAGATGTTATCAAGGCAAAGGTTGTCGAGAAAGAAAACGAAGAAGGTTATACTGAGCTTTCACTAAAAGAAGCCAAGCAAGCCCTAACATGGAGTGAGGCTGAAAAAGCTATCAAGGCCAAGACTGTGATGAGCCTAGAAATCAAGGATGCCAACAAGGGCGGACTGATCCTAGAATGGCAAGGTATCCAAGGATTCCTTCCAGCTTCTCAACTAAAGGCTGAGCACTACCCTCGCGTACTGGATTCTGACAAAGACAAAATATTAAAAGAATTGAAGAAGCTCGTAGGTCAACACATCTCTGTGATGATCATCTCTACCCTTCCAAAAGAAGGTAAGCTTATCTTCTCTGAAAAGGACAACAATCCAGAAGAAAAAAAGGAGATTTTAAGCAAGTACACAATCGGCGACAATCTAGATTGTACCGTAGCGGGTATCGTAGACTTCGGAGTATTCCTAAAGCTTGAAGATGGACTAGAAGGCCTAGTGCACATCTCTGAGCTTGATTGGGGTCT
>CAYYKS010000051.1:0-2317 GCA_964469255.1 uncultured Candidatus Saccharibacteria bacterium
TAATAATTTATTTATACTTCTTAAACTCTTTCTCAGAAAAACTTTTAGAAATAATCCTAATATATGTAATAAAATTAGGTGAATCTAGCTCCTAAATCAATACAAATAATCTATTTGTTATCTTATTTAAGCTATTTCTTTCATCTCTGTAGTCTTCTTTTTGAATGTTTCTATAAATTATATCCTTTACTTCTTTTTCAAATCTCATAAAAGCTCCTTTATATTAAAATTCGTATAGTTCTTCATTTTTTACATATTCGCAATTATAATAGCCTTTCTTTTCCAAGTCTTTCATTAAATACTCTTCTCCATCTTCTTGTTCTGAATAATGAACTATTAAAGTTTTCTTCGGATTAAGTTTCAAAATCAAATCCTTTATTCCTTCATAAGATTCGTGTAAAGAATAATTAAATGTTACTTGTTTAATCTTACCTAACTCTGGTTTATTTCTTAGAAGCGGAAAAATTGCAGCCTTGATTGGAGAAAGTTTTGGTGAAAGTTTTAAGAATACTCGAGTATCGTCTTCTTTAGTTTCTTCAGAATATGCATCAGACAAAAATGCTAAGAACATACGTCCCATACCGACTGAAGTTTCCAAAATCCAAGGAATATATTTTTCTCCACTGCTTGGGTCGGTATATCGTAGATCTGTGCCCGAGTGCTTCATGTGCTGATTGAGGTCATAATCAGATCGGTCATGAACACCTTCTAACTCATCAAAACCAGTCGGGAAATTGTATTCTATATCCCATGCATCCTTGGCATAGAAAACCAAGTTCTCATGCTGAAGGAATCTTAAATTTTCAGGCTTGATTCCAAGATTAATATACCAATTGAATCTATCTTTTTTTACTTGTTCATATGCTTCCTTGTTTTCATTTGGACGAATAAAGTATTGAGTATCCGCTTGTTCCATTTCACGAGTTCGGAAAAGAAAATTGCGAGGAGAAATCTCATTTCTAAAGGCCTTACCTATTTGCGCAATACCAAAAGGTATTTGCATGCGCGTAGAATCCACTACATTTTTAAAATTTAAATATATACCCTGGCATGCCTCCCCTGGTAGATACACTGGGTTTTTTCCTTCGTTGGTAAAATCTCCGAGATTTGATTTAACTAAAAGGTTGAAGGCTCGCATTTCAGAAAAATCATGACCTCCGCATTTCGGGCATTTTATATTCTTCTTATTATCTTCAAAAAGTTTCTGAAGTTCCGCTTCTGGCATTTTTTCATCAGCATTGATGCCAATATTTTTCAATTCTTTATCTACTCTGATACGAGTATTACACTTTTTACATTCAGAAAGAGGATCCGCAAAACCCCCAACGTGGCCAGATGCTTCCCATACTCGCGGATCTTTAAAAATAGCAGAATCTATGCCTACGTAGTCATCTCTATATTGTGTATGGGCTTTCCACCATTCACTTTTCAAGTTATTTAAAAGTTCCACTCCATAAGGACCGTAGTCATAAAGTCCTGCCATCCCCCCATAAATTTCAGATCCTTGAAAAACAAAACCTCGTCTCTTGCATAGAGACACAATTTTTTCCATTAGATTATCAGATTCATTTTTCATAAATTATTCCACCACTGCTCCAGATCCTGCCTTGAACTGCTGATCAGCAGTCAGAGCCGTAGTCAGTGCCCCTTTCTTTGATCTTACATCAACATTAGCAAAATCATCATGGCCAGTCAAAGTAGCTTCATTGATAATAACCGGGAAAGTATTGAGCTGTGAAAGCGAAGGCTTGATAGCCACCTGGAATGCCACCTCTTTACTGGTGCCTGTTATGCCTGTGCCCTTTGGTATAGTTCCTATATTCCAGCTGATCTGCCTACTAGTAGAGTTGTAAGAAACATCCGCAGATGCCGGAGAAGTAGTGCCAACATAACGCATCCAGGCCGGTAGTGTCGAGGTCACTTTGGCTTTAGATATATTGTTCGCGCTATTGGAAACTGTCCACACTATAGTATATGTAGTTTCTACACCCACTTTTGGCGATATAGCTCCAGTATTTTTAAAAGGACCAGAGTAGTACAGTGCCTTGTTGGCAAAGCCCACGTCGGACACTATATATATGACAGCTTGCTCAGAATTCGAAAGGTCATTTACTTCAAAACCCTCCATGGCTGTCTTCCCTGCCACATCTATGTCTATACTGATCGTTGGACTAGCCAGCACCTGCCCTGGAGAGGATAGTAATGAAAGCGGTGTAAATGAAAACGATACGGATCCGCTATCCCCTGGGTTCACCTCCTTAAATTGGCTGACCGAATTTTTATCCCAAATAATTACATCATCATCAGAATCATAAAA
>CAYYKS010000051.1:2417-4343 GCA_964469255.1 uncultured Candidatus Saccharibacteria bacterium
GCATATATACGGAATGTTTTTTCTTCGCTTTCAAATACATCTATCATCTGACCAGTGATGGAAATATTTCGGTCAGCCCCAGGAGCTAGGTCACCCAAGTTCCATACATTGTTACCACTAGATGGTGCCGGAGTAGCTTTTGCAAATTGAAATCCCGCCGGGTAGTCTACCTTGAGCAATACTCCAGTCAGCGGATTGGTAGCATTGAGTGAAGTTTGTATATTCAAAGTTACATCTTGGTTGGCGCTGATAGAAGTCGGACCTTCGACTGACAAATTTACCGGGGTAGAATTTATCGATACTTCATAAGGCTTTTCTACTAAAAATATTGCGGTCGAGCCTTCTACTCTGTACTCGATGGATATCTTGATCGGCACCACACTACCCTGCTCACCAAACAGCACCAGCTTCACATTTTCATTCCTTAAAGCTCCAGCGGGTATTGTACCTAGGGATTCTCGGTATCTTTCTATCTGAGTGGTAGCATCTGGTCCTTCTTTGGTAGAACTCTTCGGGTATTCGATGAGTAAATCTACAAGGTCGAGAGCGGAAGCATTTTTATTAGAAATTCCAATTACCAGGGAAAGGTCTTCCCCGCCAGCCACGAATGCATTACCTAAAACTGATATCTCGATATTGTCCTTGGATACAGTGTTTCCTCCATAGAAAAATGTATACGAAGCATAGGCTACACCGAGTAGGAAAAATACTAGCGAGAACAAGAAGAAACTTTTAAACACAGGGCTGTGTGTAAATGTATGCTCACCTGACTTTAGTTTTTCTTTAACTTGTGACTGCCAAGAATCTGGAATATCTGATGTAGGCTGAGAAGCGAAAGAATCCCGGTGTTCTGTCTCTGTTTTGTAGTTCCTGCTGAATAGTTTACTCTTGAGTTCTTCTATTCGATTTAGTTTCTCGCTATCTTCTGACATCTAACAATTGTACCACATCTATAAATGTGTTTCCTTTAAGGTTTTGTTAATTAAAGACAGGACCTTACTTCTCTGTTCGGAAATTTCATATATCAAATCTGCTTCTAATGGAGATTTTACAAGTTTTTGCATTTCTTCACTACCTCCGATATAACCTAGGTTATTTAAAATACGTAGAACCATGATCATCTCTATATTTCTGAGCTCCTGTTCATCTTTAGATTTTTCTAATACCAAGAGCCCGTTCATGACGTCAGTAAAAAGTTCTGGGTTTGGTTCTATTCCCGCCAGTAACCTTTTCAATAATCTCGCAATATTCGAAAAAACTGCTAGATTTTTTGACTGTTTAGTTATTTCTTCGAGTTCATTCGTCTTCATGGCACTAGTCAACCGCCAAAAATCTTTTCCTTGCACTAAGTCTACTTTGATATAGGCAAAGTCCTGCAACACAAAGCGAAGTTTCGAGGATATTTTTCTCACACCCTGAGCGGATGCATATATCAGCCCCAAGTCACGAGTAAAAATAGAATAATGCCTTCCCGTCTCCCCGTAGTTCTTACTGCTCAGTATTATTCCCTCGGTGTGATAAATGTGATGCATTATAGATTTTCGTCTAAGAATTTTTTCAAACTCATTAAATCTCTTTTATCATTATCGTAAAAATAAGTTTTAATACCCACAGACTCAGCGCTTTTTACTGCATCTGAATTGTGTTCAAAGTATATTACCTGTTCCGCACTTAAACCAAAATTTTTCAACATTATCTTGTAATATTCTGGATTAGTTTTTTCTGGATTATGCTTTAAGGTAAAAACCTCATACGGCATCTCATCCAAATGAAATAATTCTCTCTTATCATCACTAGCACCAGTTAAAATTAGTTTATTATTAGAGTAAGTTTCAAGGAGTTTATACATGTCTTGAGACATTTCAAATTCATCCCCTTTTTCTACGATAAAACAATCGACAGCATCAACTAAAATTGTCTTCATCC
>CAYYKS010000052.1:0-4227 GCA_964469255.1 uncultured Candidatus Saccharibacteria bacterium
CTCCAATCAAGGCAGCTATTTTCCCATTACTTCGAAACAAGCCCGAGTTGGTTAGCAAAGCAAAAGATGTATACGATTCTTTGAAGAAAGAATTCAAATGTGAATTTGATGACAACGGAAACATTGGTAAGCGATACCGCAGACAAGATGAAATCGGTACGCCATTTTGTATAGTTATAGATTTTGATACTTTGACTGATGACTCAGTAACAGTACGTGACCGGGATACTGGGACTCAAGAGAGAATAAAAGTTTCTGAACTATCTTCTTTTATTAAATCTAAAATCTAAAAAATAAATATGAATACTATCTTGGATTTTTTTAAAAAACACAAAGTAGTAATTCTAAGTTTGATTTTTGTATTAGGAATAACTGCATTCATCGAAGCTCAGGCAGGTAGGCTATGGCTCGGACCAGACGGTATGTTTGGCTGGTGGGACAATAATATTTGGGGCAGTGAGAACTCGCAACGAGTAGCAGATGTATATTCATTTTCCCATATTATCCACGGAATGATTTTCTACGGATTCTTGTGGTGGGTTGGCAGGAAGCTCCCACTGAAATACAGATTCCTTGTTGCCCTTGTTTTAGAAGCTTCATGGGAGATTTTGGAAAATTCACCTTTGATTATCAATCGTTACCGTGAAGCTACTATCGCGCAAGGATATATGGGAGATAGCATTTTAAATTCACTTTGTGATATCTTGATGATGTCACTAGGTTTTCTCATGGCTAGGTATTCTAAAATATGGGTTACTATTTCACTAATAATAACTATGGAGCTCGGATGTTTGTTCTGGGTCCGGGACAACCTGACCTTAAATGTGATAATGCTTGTGTATCCTTCACAATCAATCAAAAACTGGCAGGCAGCAGATATTAATTAAAAAAATAAATGGAAAAACATAACTCTCTCGAAACGGCCCACAGTCAGGATTCCCCTAAAAGATGGGAATCAAAAAGACCTTTTGTTTTTGGTAAAGATATTTTTCAACTTCAGTACGATTTTGCAAAAGCAATTCAAGAGAAAACAGGGGAGTCATTTTTAAATATTGTTAAAGAAAGAACGGGGATATTGCGGCGCAATGCTTTTAACTATGCAGGTAATGAATTTGTGAGTTTTAAGGATGGGGTTACTGAGGATAATATTGTAGATTTTGCGTATTCAGAATATTTAAATGGTTTAGACGAAAATGATTTAAATCCTCCAGAATATCATCCAGAAGGAAGCAGAAGCTTTGGTTGTTTTAGTCATTGGCAAGAAAAAGAAGGTTCTGATACCATGGAAATTCATTTTCAAAATAATGAGTTTAATAAAGTTGGTCCGCTTGATAAAAGCAAAATTGAATTAAGGAGGAAAGAATTACATGATTTACTACTGGATATTAAAAACAAATATCCTTGGGTGAAGAATATTTCTGGTTTGTCCTGGCTTTATAACCTTCCAGCTTACCGAAGATTATTTCCTGCTTCATATATCAATAATTTACATCCTGATTTATATAGAATGCAATGGAAGAGAGGCACTACTATTTGGGGACAGTTTATTGATAGTGAGTATAATTTGAGGCAACCATTGGTTGAGGAGTTATTAAGAAAAGTAAAAGAGCTCCCAGTTGAAATTACTCCAGAAGGTGAGAAAGTGGTAGATCTTAGTAAAGTTTTCGAAGGCTATGATACAGGTAAGACTAATTTGAGACCTCCATTAAAAACTGAAGCGCCTATTCAAGATTTCTACGAAATGTATGGCATCGCTGCATAAAATCTACACTTTAGGATTTTTATTTAGGAACGGGAAAATAATTCTCGCGGCTAAGAAGCGCAAGATTGGAGTTGGAAAACTAAATGGTTATGGTGGCAGGGTGGAAGAAGGGGAAGATAGAACAGAATGTCTTGTTAGGGAAATTAAGGAAGAGTGTTTTGTAGTAGTTGAAAAAGAAAAATGTGTAGAGTTGGGTTATATTGATTTCCACTTTCAAGATAAGCCAGATTTTAATCAAAGGGTTTATATTTACCGTATTGATGAATTCTCGGGTGAACCTAGTGAGACAGAAGAAATGGGAGAGCTAGCAGAATTTGATGTGAATGAAATTCCTTATGACAGGATGATGGTAGGGGATGAGAAATTTGTGCCACTTGTGGTACAAGATAAAAAATTTAAGGGCGAAGTACATTTTTCAGCAGGAGGTGAAAAATTGGTGAGTTGTGTGATAGAATAGCAAAAATAATAGAATTTATGAATTTGGAACAGCAATCATTCCGAGACAATAGATCAGAAGTATTAATAAGGTTATTTGCTATAGCTAGGAATATTAAGGCTTTTCACGGAAAGACCACAGAAGAGGTTTTTCAAAATGAAGCGTCTATTCGAGATCTGATAAATAACTTAACACCTGAAGATTTTATCGAACTTATAAACGGTATAAACGGAGTGCTGCGTAAAAAACCTAAAGAAGAATGGGATATGGACGGTAAAGATGTCATCTTAAGTGGTTTTATCGGAGACAATACTCCGCCGCATTTTAAAGACAAGCTAGATCTTTTGCACAAAGTTTTAGATGCGGCAAAAGCAATTAATACAGAAAGTCGAAGCTTAGAAGATATCGGTATTCTTTTTGGGGTTGGCATTAGCGAAATTCATCCATTTAACGATGCTAACGGTAGAACAGGACGTCTGGTATATACTCTATTTAATTATGGTATTGATAAAGATAAAATACGAGAAGTATTGGATGACCATGGTCGCGATTCTGTTGACTTTGATATTGAACACATTGAATATATAGTTGAAGAGTCTATACGATCTAGGGTGCTCAAAGATGAGGAGAGGAATCTTACAGGATTGTTTAAAGAATCTATATCTGGGTTAAAATTTGATCCTTCGGTTTCTGAGGCAATGATTTTAAAATTCAGAGCATTTTTGAAGCAAAGTCGAGGAAGTGAGCCACATCTTTGGGCTATATATGAATTTGTCCAGGAAAATAAAAAAGATAATGTTTTTTGGACTTCTCCAAGTGGAGAAAGAGTTCTATTGGATCTTGATCGACTTGTACCTAAATTGAACGAGGAAGATTTACAAAATATATTAGATAGGTTCTGGGGTTTTAAAAAAGAAATTGCCGAGTTGTTGGTTGATAGTATTGTGAATCCTAATAAACCAGAATACATAGGAAAGGGAAAGTACTCCGCTCTTGATTGTTCAATTCTAGAACAGATCAAGAATTTTATTATTGTGAATCACGCAGAACCTAGAGTAGGTCAAAAATAAATATAGTTTAAATATAAGTCACACAGTTATTGACATTATGTATTACATTGTAATACAATATAGACATGAGAACAGTAATGAGTGTTTCGGTTTCCAAGGAAATGCTTAAAAGTATTAAAAAAATTGCAAAAGAAGGAAGTTATTCTTCTGTGAGTGAGTTCTGTCGATATGTTATTCGTTGTTATATCGAACAATTAAAAAAAGATAAATTAAAATAAAATGCAATTTTCAAAAAAAGTTTTACCTAATGGGCTGCGAGTAATCACGGTGCCCATGAAAGACAATCCTACCGTAACAGTGTTGGTTTTGGTCAGTACTGGTTCAAAATATGAGACAAAAAGAGTGAATGGTATTTCACATTTTTTGGAGCATATGTGTTTCAAGGGAACAACCAAAAGGCCGAAAGCTATTGATATTTCAAAGGAATTGGACGCTCTAGGTAGCCAGTATAATGCTTTTACTGCTCAGGAATATACAGGGTATTATGCAAAATCCGATGCCAGACATTTCCGGCAGATTTTTGACGTGGTTTCAGATGTTTATTTAAATTCTACTTTCCCTGACGCCGAGATAGAAAAAGAAAAGGGGGTGATAATCGAGGAGATAAATATGTACGAAGATACTCCAGCTCGGCATGTGCAAGATTTGTTTATGAAGTTGCTTTACGGTGATACACCAGCTGGGTGGAATATCGCCGGAGAGAAGGAAAATATATTAAAGATGAAGCGTGATGATTTTGTGACATATAAAAGCAAACACTATGTTCCGGAGGCGACAGTGATGGTGGTAGCTGGCCAGGTGAAGGAAGCGGAAGTGATGAAGGAGGTGAAGAAAATTTTCGGACATATTCCAAAAGCTAAAAAAGACAAAAAACTAAAAGTAGTAGAGAAGCAAAATAAACCAGATGTGCTGGTGAAATATAAGAAAACTGACCAAACACACTTTGTGCTGGGCGTGCG
>CAYYKS010000053.1:0-2696 GCA_964469255.1 uncultured Candidatus Saccharibacteria bacterium
TATAGTCGTGGATATTATCGAGAGTTTTATCTTTAAATATTTTTTCGATAGCATGGTAAAACCATTTGGAAGTTATACCCTTACTCTCTACGTAAATAGGGTAGGAGAACCCCGTGTCTTCATCATTCTTACTAGCGAACAAGCTATTGTGCGTATCAATAGGCAGGTTTGGAATCTTTTCAAATTCAGGATTGGCTAGGTAGTTCCCACCTTTACTTTCTGTTACTTTTCCCGTTAGTTTTACATTCTCGCCATCATGAAGCATCTTGGCGAGGTAGGCTTGATTGAACCAGATGATTTTTATTTTTCCAGACACATCTTCAATCTGTCCTTCAGCCATTGGAATACCAGACCGAAAAGCTTTTTTCATTTTAAGTTTGGAAACTTTTCCATAGACAGTCGCATTTTCACCCACCATCAAATCCGATATTTTTTTCACTGTACTTATATCACTATATCGAACAGGGAAGTGGTACAGCATATCAGCTACCGTAAAAAGCTTGAGCCTATGCAGAGCCTTCTTCTGATTCACATCCAGTCTGAAATTATCTTCGAGTTTCGCACCTAACTGCATTTACGAATTATAAGTTTTTTCCCCACATTTTGCTAATTAGCGTTATCGTGCCCGAAGAGGGTGTAGTTACGTAATGTATTACGTAATAGATTGCGCACCCAACCATACCCAGAAGAACCATTGATTTCCGTAATAAAAGTTGTATTATTAGCGTGTTATCAATAACCTAGCTATTTATGGAAAAAGAAAAAAACATTGCGAGCCTCGTTCTAGTGATAGTGGTATTGGTGGGTATTTACTTTGCTACCAATGATAATGTCGAACAAGAAAGGGGGGTAACTCTTAATTTTACCGGAAGTGATCTAAGCTCTGCAACTCAAATTACCTGCTCATACCCTCAAGTATTAAATTCTAACTACTTAAACGGAGAAATATCTCATAATATTCCACCAGCAGAAAAGAATCCCATAATTTTCACCTTTTCTGGTTTAGAAGAGGAAACCGTGGGGCAGTTAAGTTATATAGATTCCACACAGTCAATTACAAATGTTCCGATTTTAAAACTGACCGACGACGCAGAGAAAATAATATATTTGGATGGTAGTGGCGAAAATTATTTTTCTACTCATACAATTTATAAAAGCCTCGGAGTATCTACTTATACAAAAACTGTAAGCATATTTGGCATACCATCAGGTACTTTAGCGATGGGGACTTGTGTGCCTTATTAATTATGAAAAAAATAATTCTTAGTTTAATAATTTTATCCTTTATCGCTCCAAGTATTTCATTTGCTCATCCCGGAAGAACAGATTCCTCTGGAGGTCATACTTGCCGTACAAACTGTGCAAACTGGGGTCTTTCTACTGGAGAATATCATTATCATAAGTCAAAAGGAGTTTCTCAAGCTAAAGAACCTATAAAGAGTACTTATGGAGCACAAGGTACTGGATACACAACTCCAGCACCAGAATACAAAATTCCAGCTAGTAGTGTAAAGACACCAGTAATAAATACGCCAGTAGTAACTAAGCCAACAATAGATACATCATTGACGCCACCTATCCAGAAAGAAAAGAAAAGCTGGCTCAGTAGAGTTTTTAGCTGGGTATTTTAATAAAAATTTATGAAAAATAAATAAAAGATATGGAAAAAGACAATGAATACGTAGGAATACTAGTTTTAGTTTTAAGTGTCGTAGGAATTTGGTTTTTTAAGGGCGGTGATACTTGGGAAGGCTTTTATTACCCCGATGGTTGTTTGAGTTGTAGTGAAAATTATATTTACAGTCCAGAGTTTAAGACTAAAGAAGAATGCTTTGACTGGGCTGATTCTCTTAAGATTTCAAGAAAGAATCTGAATGATCTTTTTGAGTGTGGGTTAAATTGTAAAGATAAAGGTGGATTTAATGTTTGCGAGGAAACAGTTGATTAAAATTATGTATGAAAAATTTTCAAATTTGTTTATTTATATAGGTTGTATAATAGTTTTAATTATTTCGTTCTTAGGAACTTTCTTTTTACCAATAAGTGAAATTCTTCAAGGTATTGTATTGACACCAGGCATAGGCGCTCTATTTATTTTTTTAAATCAGCTATGGAGAGATGAGCGAGCTCACGAGCGGGCTATCGAATTACAAAGTAAACAACATGATTTTGTTTTTGGAGCAGCATCCCACATGGCTAATGTAGTCTATGATAAGCACGCATTTTTTTGTGAGGAATATATAACTAGGGTGCAAAAAGGATTTCATGAGTTATTAAAAGATGGGCCTTCTAGGAATTCAATGGTTATAGGTAGAGAGCTTGTGAATATTCGTCAAAGGCACTCTGCTTGGCTTACTAAAGAAATAGAAAATAAATTAAAACCATTTGAACAAACTCTTATAAAAATTGGTGCAAAGAACGGACTTATTGATTCTTTACCAGTAGGTGAATCAAGAAATAGAGT
Source organism: uncultured Candidatus Saccharibacteria bacterium (assembly GCA_964469255.1). Classification (GTDB taxonomy): domain Bacteria; phylum Patescibacteriota; class Minisyncoccia; order Phycocordibacterales; family UBA9973; genus UBA9973. The sequence continues at coordinate 2,465 of CAYYKS010000053.1, forward strand.
TATAGATGAAGTATATAGATTTTTCGGTTTAATATTAAAAGAGATAGAAGCAGAGAATAAGGAAGAGTCAGAAGTTTCTTTAGAGCAAAATATTGAAAATATTAGAGATATACTAGGCGTGAGCACTTTTACTGAATTGAGGCTTAAGATAGCTGAACTAAGTTTAAAAAGAATAAGAAACTTGTAGATGGTCCTTTTTTGAATATTTTTATCCTGTGGTAAAATAAATACA
>CAYYKS010000053.1:2706-4167 GCA_964469255.1 uncultured Candidatus Saccharibacteria bacterium
CGTAACTATGCCAACACAAAAACTTATAAATCAAAATGTGCGAAAGATAACAAAGTTAGGAGGGAAGTCTTTGGCTGTTACTTTACCTAGAGGACTTGTGGTAGAATTGGGGTGGAAGGAAAAGCAAAAAGTGGTAGTTAAAAGGGCTCATGGTGGATTATTAATTAAGGACTGGAAGAAATAATATGAAGGGAATAGTTGGATTTTTCTTTTTTGTAATAGGACTAAGCTCAGTAATAAGTTACATGACTAAAGATTTAAGTATTATTTGGGTTTTTATAGGTGGTGCCGCTTTGGGGTATGGTTTAGATAGAGTTGTTGACGATAGAGTTGAAGGAAAAATTCAGGAATTGAAAGATAAAATAGAAGAACTTGAAAATAATTATTAGTTAATATAAATAAATAGAAATGAAATACATTGATGGGTTTGTGATACCGTTGAAGAAGAAGAATGTAGCAGCTTATAAGAAGATGGCGGAGTGGGGGAAGAAGACATGGATGAAGCATGGGGCGCTCGACTACGTGGAAGCTGTGGGTAATGACTTGAAAATGCATAAAGGTATGGGGTCTAGTTTTGGCAAAATGGCGAAGCTCAAGAAAGATGAAACTGTGGTTTTCTCATATATTGTATTTAAAAACAAAGCGCACAGAGATGCAGTGAATAAAAAAGTCATGGCGGAAATGAACAGTCCTGAAAATACAAAGAAGGCTGAAAATATGGTGATGCCTTTTGATATGAAGCGTTTTGCTTACGGTGGATTCCAATCTATTGTAGAGGCGTAGTATTGACTCTAATTTAAATTAGTGGCAATATTAATTCGGATTAAACTCTAGTCCCACAAATGTCTTGTGGCATCTAAGAGAGTTCCAGGAGAAGAATTTAGAAATGATGAGTGACAAGCTGGAGAGGATTTTCAACAAGGCGGATTTCCTTTCCGATAGCCCGACGCGTGCGCTTGGAGATGTGACTTCCAAATGCAAGAAGGCAGGAGCTACGAATGAGGACCTTCGGCATCTGCCTGCTCGTTTCTGGAACGTGCGTACGCGAAAACTGAGGATTGCCCAGCGACAAGAACGCAGAAGGGCCAGACTCGCAACCGCGGCTTAACGGCCGATCCAAGAAAAGTCCCCCTTACAGGGGCGCCCGGGGGCTTTTAAGTCCCCGGGTTTTTTCTTTTAAATATAAAATAATATGCAATACATTCATGTGAAAGTCATAGCTTCGGCCGGGAACGAAGCTTTTAAAAAGAAAAATGAAGATCATTTTGAGATTTCGGTGCGAGAAAAAGCCGAGCGGAATATGGCGAATGGGCGAGTGCTCGAGCTCGTGGCCGTGCATTTTAAAGTTCCTGTAAATAAGGTTAGGATAGTAAATGGTCATCACCACCCGAGCAAGCTTGTGCTGATTGAATAATTTTTGACTTCGAATAAATTTCGAGGTATACTTTTTTTATAAGCGTT
>CAYYKS010000054.1:0-3960 GCA_964469255.1 uncultured Candidatus Saccharibacteria bacterium
CTTGAAATAATATTTTTGTAAAACATACAATTCATTATACCAGAAAAACAACTACCCACCTAGGAAAATGTACCTAAAAATTAAGTATCACACTCTCCCCTTGTTCGGGAGCTACAACGTCGAGGCCGAGGTTGTCCCGGACTTTTTGGACTAGGAACATGGCAGACTTTGGTTCACCCATGACTACAAAAACTTTTTTCAAAGTTTCCTGCGTGTCTTCTATAAAACTAATGAGTCCGTCAGAATCTTTATGTCCTGAGTAACCATTGATAGTGACTACGTGAGCTCGTACGGCTACATCCTCGCCAGTGATTCGCACAGTCTTCAGCCCTTCCTGAATCAAACGGCCTGGTGAACCGGCAGCTTGGTAACCAGTGAGAAGCAAAGTATTATTCGCATCTGGTAGATAGTGCCGTTCATGGTGAACTATACGCCCACCTGTCGACATGCCGGAGCCAGCGATAATGATCTTTGGGTTTGGAACTGTTGAAATCATCTTGGACTCTTCGGAACGAAGGGTGGAATGCAGACCTGGGAAATCAAACAAATGATGGTCATGTGCCATGGCCTTTTGAGCGGTTTCGTTTAAATAACCTTTATATTGTTTAAAAATCTCAGTCAATCTGATAGCTAGCGGTGAATCTAGGAAGATAGGCATAAATGGGATGCGGTGGTTTTCCACAAGCTCGTTTAGCTCGAAAAGGAGCTCTTGGGAACGCTCGAGAGAGAATGTGGGTATAACCAAAGTGCCCTTCCTCTTGTAGTTGTCCTCGATGGTTTGCTCCAAGAAACTTCGGCGTTCATTGCGAGATTCATGATTCCTGTCCCCATACACGGACTCCATGATGAGGTAATCAATATCAGTAACCCGATCAGTGTCTGGAAGTATTGGTGAAGGACTATTACCTAAGTCGCCTGTGAAAAGAATCTTCTTACCTTCATAGTAAAACTGAATCATAGCTGAACCCAAAATATGCCCAGCGTTTAAAAAAGAAACTTCGAGGCCAGGCACGAGCTCTATTTTTTCATGATATTCGAATCCATGCCAAAGTGTAAAAGTAGTTTTTAGATTCTCTTCGGAATAAATTTGATCGAGGTTGTTTTCTTTGCTTTTGGAAAGTATGCCCATGGTATCCTCGAGCATTGGCAAGGCCAGTGCTTTGGTGGGCTTGGTAGAATAAATTTTTCCTCGGAATCCCTCGTGAATTAATTTTGGAATTCTTCCGACATGATCCACATGGGCATGGGTGATGAAAAGAAAATCTACTTTGCTGGAATCATATAAAAAAGGATCCCAGTTCGTATCATCGGCCATCTTCATTCCTTGCACGAGACCGCAGTCTATCAAGATAGATTTGCCTTCCACTTCTAAAAGAAAGTTTGATCCGGTGACTGAACCTGTTCCTCCGCAGAATGTTATTTTAGCTGTTTTTGTCGTTGTGTTTTCCATTACTGTAATTCTACCTTATTTCCTGAATCCTTTCTAGAAAAATATAAAGCTACTAACACCCCGCCAGAAACATCGAGCAACAAGTCAGACACGGTATCAAACCTGTCAAAGCTGTACCCGGCCATGTGATTTATAAAATAAAATTCAAATACTTCCCAACCGATACCAACAAGCAAAAGCCATGCAGTAAGTTTAAAAACAAAAGAAAAATCAAAAGTCATCGGCAGATTTCGCTTCTTGAGAAACCACACAAAGACCATGCCGAGCCACACCCCGCCTGTAAGGTGCATAAAAACATCGAACCACCAGATAGAATAATACAAATGGAACCTGTTGGCCAAAAAATTCGCGAGGAAAATAAAAATAACTAGGTATGCCTGCTGTCGGAAAAGGTCTTTCGTGCTCATAAGGTCATTTTATCACAATATAAAAGAAAAAACCCCGTGATCGGGGGCACTTCTTAGGACTATTTCAGAAATATTACCATAGCTTAAATGCTAAGTGGGTGCTAGACGTGATAGGCCAAGGCCTAACTCGATCGAAGCTCCCAAAAATTAGTGTTCTAGGTAATAAACGGAAATAACCCTACTTGAAGTATAGCAAGACCATCCACTTTCGCAACTAGACAGAGATATTTTTTTGTTTCTGAATTATCTTAAACCGAAAATATGTATAAGTTTGGGTTAAGAGTTAGCTTTTTCCAAAAGCATGATGTCGTATTTGCCATCAATTACTCTATCTTCTTTTTTAACACCTAATGTTTCTAAAAAATCATATAATTCTTCTTGAATTTTCATTCTAGCTGCTGGATCAGGCTCTGTTACTACCTTTTCAGCTTCAATAAATTCGCCCAGATCCTTTACTGTGTCTAAAACTACCTCGATATCTTTGAATTTTGTCTTAATACGCTTCTTGTCTACTGTAACATCGTCTCGAAAACCAAGAAGTTTTATAATTTTGTCCATTTCTTCTCCGTCACTAATTTCTACTTCGTGTTCTATGCAATCTTGTCTACTAGTTTGATTTATTTTCAATGTTAGAATGTATTTTCCATTCTCATTTCTAATACGCAAAACCGGCTCTCCTTTGGGTGGAGGGAAAACAGTGGTGACCGGAGTGAAGATATCGTCTATCTGATGAAGCTCAGTACTCCAAACGCAACCCATAGACTGAAGTTTTTCAAAAACTTCTTTTCTATTTATGAGTCGAGCCTTTACTTCCACTTCGTACATATTATTTGTGAGATTTCTTTGGTTGAGTGAATTTTTCGTGCACAGTTTGATAATCTGAATGTATTTCATTACCTGAGAACCAGTGAATGATTTCTGCTTTTGCTTCTTCAGGATCGCCAGATGCATGCAGAACAGTTGGTAACGCAACACCATGTTCATTTACATAATCAAGGCTCGCATGAGCGTAATCACCACGGATTGTTCCAGGAAGAGCTTCTTTAGTATTTGTTGCACCAACCATCTTACGGACAACAGCAACTACTTCTACCCCCTCTAATACTGCAGCAATCACAGGTCCTTCTTGCATCGCTCCTAGTTGTACCTTGAATTGAGCCTCCCCGCGACGAGAAACCATTTTACCGATAGTCTCATAGTGATGATAGTAATGCTGTTCATCTGGGTTAAGCATTTTCATGCCCACAATCTTAAGACCCATTTTTTCAAAACGGCTCAATACCTCGCCCACAATACCTCTCTGTATAGCATCTGGCTTAAAAACAATAAGTGTTTGTTGTAAATTATTCATAAACCCTATCTTAGCAGAAACTAGGTATTTTGCAAAACTTATTTTTTAATCTGTTCTGTAAATGTAAACACACTGTAATCATGGTCATCAACACCGTACTTCTTGCTCACTTGAGAAAAAGAACCTAGAAATCTATCTTTCCACTCAAAACCAAGGTCTTTACTGATTTTCTCAACCTTGTCCCAAGATGGTCCTTCTATTTCTAAAAATGTAGGCACTAGAGGCCAAGTATCTATGTCGAACTCTATATCATCTTTGCAATAGCGGACTCTTTTCCTCTCTTGAGAAAATTTCTCAATCATTCCTATGGACAGCAATAATTTGTTTGTTGTTTCAAATTCACCAACTTCGACTTCGACTTCTTTCATCCCCTCGTCCCCAGTTCCATTAAGTCCTATGTTTGCCCCAAGTCTTTGTTTATATGTAAGGGTGGTTTTACCAAATTCAGTTCGCAGCCGAACCCAAGCATGTTCTGCTTTGAGTCGATAATCAGGGAAATCAAAATTTTTAATTCTAGACAATGTTTCTCCTACTTTCTTCGTACCATTTTCAATAAGTTTCTTTTCTAAACTTTGAACATCTACATCTAGAAACTTTACTTCTATTTCTTCCATACTATTCCATGGTCTTATACCTAGCCATAATCTCACTTTCTATTTCCTCTCGATCTCGGCCGTATTTGGCATAGGAAAGTTCTTTTAAGTTATCCACAATTTCCGGATTCCCCCGCTCTGGCGCTATGGTTTGAATAT
>CAYYKS010000055.1:0-3879 GCA_964469255.1 uncultured Candidatus Saccharibacteria bacterium
AGACCATTTGAGAATGTAAGACCGATTTCTGGCTTCACTTGAGTTTGGTTTACACGCGGCATCTGGTATTCCACCGGGTCTTCCACAGTAGAAATATTTACCTCTGGCTTGTTCAACATCTCAAGCATGGTATATAGCGTAGTGGTTTTTCCGGAGCCTGTCGGACCTGTAGCCAGCACCATACCTGTTCGTTGCTTGAGTGAACTATGGATACGCTCGAGGGCTTCTCCGTGGAAACCTAGTCCCTCCAAGGTAAATCCATGTGAGGTTTCTTTCAAGAGACGGATAACGGTTTTTTCTCCAAAGAATGTAGGCAATATAGAAACACGGAAAGAAATTTTCTCACCGTTTTCTTCTTTTTTAAATCTGCCGTCTTGGGGCAATCTTTTTTCATCGAGTTTTAAATTGGACATCACTTTGATGCGGGCAGTTATACCTGGGGCCGCATTTTTATCGAGAACCATGGCATCGTGCAGCAGTCCGTCGATACGGTAGCGAATAGTTAGATCCTTCTCCCCTGGTTCGATATGGATGTCAGAAGCATTTTGCAAAATTGCATGGAACACCAAAGAGTCCACGATCTTGATCACCGGCAAGTCTTCGGCCATTTTTTTTAGTTCGGATTCTGATTTTTCTTTTTCACCATCAAAAGAGTCCGATACCGCGGTAGATTCTTTTTGGATAATATTTCCAAACTCTACCTGTAAACTCTTTCTGTATTGCACCAGCACTAGCTTCATAGAATTTGCGTCAGTGAGGCGAGGTAATATTTTTATACCGAGGCGTTTTTTAACGAAATCAATAACCGGCAAGTCATCCACATCTAGCATCGCTACCTCTAGCCCTTTCTCGCTTTGCTTGTAAGCTACGATATTGTAATTACGTGCGATGGCTTCAGGGATGAGAGAAAGCACTTCTAGATCCATTTTTTGTTTAGATAAATCTACGAATGGAATGCCCACCACAAAGGCCTCCATCCTTTTCAAGTCAGACTCAGAAATTTTTCCTTCAGACAACAAAACATTCCCAATTTTTTGTTTACTTTCCTCAGCCTTTTTTTCGGCCGCTTCGAAAGCTTCTGGTTTTACCAATCCAGAATCCAAAATAAATTTCTTCAGCTGCTTTTCATCGATTTGCATTGCATATAGTATATCAAAAAATCCCCATTAATGGGGATTTTTTGCAATTTAATTTATAGAATTAAATTAGTTTTCTATTATTATCGGTTTCTTGATGACCTTCACGTCGATAGGTCCTCCTGTTCCTCCATCGTTGTTACAAATGACCGAGTATATCGTAGACACACTTGGACTCAAGGTTACAGTTCCAGATACATCCCCGAAACCATCAGCTGGATTGATATCCGAGGTCTCAAAGTTTATACCAACACTCGAAGTAGAAGGGGGCACGGGACAATCCCAACTTAATTCGATTGGGCACCCTGAACAGTCAACACAAGATGGGCCTGTGCATGAACATCCTTCTGGGTCTGTGCATCCTGGAGTAAGGATAGAAACATTAACCCATACAGTATCTGTAACAGTTACAATAGTAGCTGCATGTACTTCGTCAAATGGATTAAGGAAAGCCAGGACTTTTTGAAAAGTATTCATCCCGAGATCACTGTCTGCTGTACAAGTAATTGTATATTCTTGAGTTCCGTTGGTATTTGGGGCAGCTATACTTACTCCTGCAACATTGTTGGGTGATCGAGTGCCTGAAGCCCATCCATCCCCTGGTACACCGTCAGAACTTGAACAAGTTATTGAAGAGTTACCTGTAGATGTCCAAGGCAAAGTCAGTACTTCTCCTCTTCGCACATAAAGCGCCGTACTAGGCGTACTATAGTCTCCTGGTGTTGTAGTTGTAGCGCTCTTAATCTTCAAATCTACACTTATAGGCATAGGTAGTTCACTATTCAATATACAAGAACTTCCACCCCAGTGGGTTCCTGCAACACAGTTTGCCAGACCAGTAGCAGAGGCGAGTTGAATACTCGCATTATATAGATAGAAATTACGAGCGACGTGAGAGCCATTATTATTGTATGGAACAGTAAAGGCAGTAGGTCCTCCATTGTTTGCAGTTGTTACTACAAAGTTTGGAGAAGAAGCACCAGAATTGTTTGTATCACTAATTATGCCTGAAGTACCTACTGGATTTGTGGTGGCCCATGTATAGTTTATGGTACAAGAAGTTCCACCTAGAGGAATATCACAAGTAGCTGAAGGTGGAGTTAATGTTCCTGACATACCTGAACATATTGTTCCATTCCAGGTAGTACCTGGAGTACATTCTGCCATACCAGTAGCAGAAGCAAGTTGTATACTCGCATTATATAAATAGAAATTACGAGCGACATGCGCTCCACCGTTGAGGTAAGGCAAGGTGAAAGCAGTAGGTCCTCCATTGTTTGCAGTTGTTACTACAAAGTTTGGAGAAGAAGCACCAGAGTTATTTGTATTACTTAGAATTCCAGAAGTACCAATAGGATTTGTAGTAGTCCATGTATAGTTTGAAGTACATGAACTTTGTCCGTTGGGTATATTACAAGTAGCAGAAGGTGGAATTAATGTTCCAGACATACCTACACATGCTGGAGTGCTACATGCTTGAGAAGATGGTCCTACACAATCTGCTCCACCATTTGCAGGATATGGGTTACTGCAAGTACGAGTCTGGGTTCCTGTTTGACCACAAGCAGTTACGCTACATGCACTCCACGCACTCCAGCCGCCGTCGACTGGGACTGGTGCTGAATTTGTTTCATCACTATCTTGCCCGTTTGCACATCCAGGGTCGGCAGGATAGTCTGTATATCCGTCACCATCGTTATCATAACCATCAGAACAGTGAGGCAACGGATCTCTTTCATCATCATCCCCTGGATCTGTACAGAAATAATCAAAAGGATAGTCAGTATCCCCATCACCATCGTTATCTATACCATCAGAACATTGGGTAGCTGGGGGTTCCCAGTAGTCACAAGGCAATGGCTCACCATAATTTTCAGCATTACTGTCTTCACATATTTCAGGAGGAACTTCTTCGTCGGCTGGCTCACAAACTTCATGAATATATTCAGTACATGCTAAACCTAATTCACCACAGGTATTTGGAACCGTTGGCACACATGTACCGTCGCAATTGTAGCCATTAAAGACACATGCTTCTCCTGTTTGACTACATGAAGACGTCTCGCAAAAATCAGCCTCAACTGGATTCGTAAAAGAAAAAGTTATTAGAAATAAAAATATTATAAACAGATTTATAAATAAATTTTTCTTGTTTTTTAGTATTGTTTTCATAATATTTATTTATTAATAACCGCAACTTTGACTGCAGTTCTTATATCTTCAAGTTTTAGGAATTCGGCTCGGATAAAATATGATTCATGTTCGATATTTAGAAAGGCAGCTCCTGCTGTACGCCCACCATCGAGCGGTGGCCAGGTGGTTTTCGAATTTTCTTGCATTAGGACATATGCATTTCGAATTGAGGAATCAGAAACATAGGCTACACTAAAGCCCGAAGTACCGTCTTTGTATTTTACAGACTTAGCTACGAGATTTTCCGTCTTTTCAGTAAATAGACTTTGAATATACTTTGGCAAACCACTAAATGCAATATTATTTTCACTTAAAATTTCAGGAACTTTTAAAACCTCTGAGGAGGTAATAATTTGAAGTTGTATCGAAGACCCCAAGTCATCAATCGGAATTGATTGTTTTTTATCTCGCTTCCAGCCTACTGCCAGATAAAATAAACCTAAAATTATTAAAATTATTATTAAAAAACTAACAAGGGAGCGTGAACTCTTTTTGGGTTCAACTAAATTTTCATTTTCCATGTTTATAATTGTAACACACTGCAATAAAA
>CAYYKS010000056.1:0-3483 GCA_964469255.1 uncultured Candidatus Saccharibacteria bacterium
CCCGCTTCACTCAAAACCTTATAAGCGGGAGTAACGTTCACAAATTCTTGGGCCTTTTCTTGTACCAATGACTTTGCATCACGCCATAATTTTTTATTTACGATCTCATCAGTCTTTGGCAGAAGGTTTCTAGTCAAAAATTTATCTACCGCATCATAACCTTGGTCCATGTACAGTGCTCCGATATAGGCTTCATAAGTATTGGCCAAAATATACTGCCTTGCTTTACCCTTGTCCTTGGTTTCTCCTTTTGAAAGTAGTAAGTACTCATTCATTCCCATAGCGGTAGCTACAGAAGAAATAATCACTGCATTTACTAAAGCACTTCGCACCGAAGTCAGCTCACCTTCGGTATAAGTCGGGAATTTTTTATATAAAAAGTCAGTGACTACTAGCTCTAGCACTGCATCCCCCAAAAATTCTAACCGCTCATTGTGCGCCAAATCTTTGCTCGGATTTTCATTGATATATGAACGATGAATAAAAGCCTGCTTCAGCAAGTTTTTATTTTTAAAAACTATCTTTGTCTTTTTTTCAAATTCTTCAATATTGATCATTTTATTTCTTCTTACTGATTATTTCTATGGCTTTGGCAATAAGCGGTATAATGTCGTTATAAATGCGAAGTTCCGGAATCTCGGCTAGTTCAAACCAGCGAGCATTGTCGAGTCCTCCGGATTTTTCAAGCACAAGCTCTTGATACTCGCTTTTAGCCAAAAAGTATACCACCCGCTTCAAAGTCTTTCCTTTCTCTGGATGAGTGGCCACATATTCATTCTCACCGAGCTTTTGTTCTACCTCTATATCCAGGCCTATTTCTTCTTTGATTTCTTGTGCAGTAGCCACTGCTTCATCATCTTTTCCATCAATCCCGCCCTTGGAAAGAGTCCAGTAGCCAAAGACATCATGCACTAAAGCAAAAAAAGTTTTTCCTTCGTGGTTCGAGTATACCAATGCTCCGCCCTTCTTCTCCACTGGGAGTTTGGAAATATCTACTGGCTCTTTGTCGTTATTTTTTTTCTTACTAACTTGTTCTTTGTCTGGCTCACCTATTTCTTTGTACACTGCACCCAGCACTCCATTTACGAATTTACCAGAATTTTCTCCACCGAAAGTTTTCGCCAGTTCTATAGCTTCGTTGATGGCAACCTTTGGAGGCACTTCCTTGCGGTCACCAAACAAAAGCTCGTTTAGCCCTATACGTAGAATGTTTCGATCGATGATAGAGATCTTGTCGATTGGCCAATCTGGGGCGGCTTTTTCGATAATCTCGTCGATAGCGGCACGGTTTTTTAGCACCTTATCAATCAAAACAATCACGAATTGATCATCTTCGAGTCCAGGTGCAAATTCTTTTAGATTACGATCGAGAATTTCTTTTATTTGTTCGTGAGGCGAGGCTACGTCTTTTTTATCAGCAGGAAGGAAATCCCACTCAAAAAGTGTCTGAAGTACTATTGATCTAGAAAGGTGCCTGTTTGCCATAAATTAATGGCGGGTAGCCATTTAACTTTTGGCTACTTTCGCCTTAGCTTTCTTCTGCTTCTTTTCAGTCTTTTTAACTAAGTCCAAAACTTTTTTTCCTCGGTAAAATCCGCAGTTTGCACAAACTGTGTGGCGCTTCTTTAGCTCACCGCAGTTCTCGCATTTAGCAAAGTTTGTTGCCACGAGCGCATGGTGCGATCGGCGGTTCTTTGTATGCGATTTTGTATGTCTCATTCTTACTACCATAATGTTCTCTATACTAGCATATATAAGGTGAAAAGCAAACGATATTGTGATAATATGGAAAATATGGAAAAAACTGAAAAATTACATAATATAAGACACTCATTGGCCCACCTTCTAGCAGCTGCTGTGCTACAGCTTTACCCAGACGCAAAGAGGACTATCGGTCCGGCCATAGACAATGGCTTTTATTTTGACTTTGAATTCTCAAAACCTATCTCCGATACCGATCTACCAAAAATAGAAAAAACGATGCGAAAGATTTTACCAAGCTGGAAAAACTTTGAAAGATCTGAGCTATCTGCCGATGAAGCTAAAAAGGAATATCCTGAAAATCCATACAAACATGAATTGATAGATGAATTTACAAAAGACGGGCAAAAAGTAACTTTCTATAAATCTGGTAACTACTGGGATTTGTGTAAAGGTGGACACGTCGAAAACATGAAAGAAGTACCCTCAGATTGTTTCAAGCTCGATCGAGTAGCTGGAGCTTACTGGCGTGGGGATGAAAAAAATAAAATGCTTACTCGTATTTATGGACTCGCATTTGAAACTAAAGAAGAACTCGATGCATATATAATTCAGCAAGAAGAAGCTCGAAAAAGAGATCATCGTAAACTGGGGCGCGAATTAGATCTATTTGTGTTTTCCGATTTGGTAGGAGTTGGTATGCCACTCTTTACTCCTAAGGGAAATATTATTAGAGAACAAATAGTTGGCTTTTCGCGCGAGTTAAATAATGAGCTGGGTTTTGGAGAAGTTCATACCCCAAATATAAACAAGGGAGAATTATTTAAAATTTCGGGACATTATGATAAATATAAAGAAGATATGCTTTCTGTTACTTCTCAATATGTATCTGATGAAATGTTTTTAAAACCAATGAATTGTCCTCAACATACTCAAATTTATGCATCACGGCCAAGAAGTTATCGCGACTTACCCATCCGGTATTCCGACTTCGCAGTATTATATAGAGACGAACGCCCTGGAGAAATGTCTGGACTCACACGATTACGCTCCTTTGCTCAAGATGATGGTCATATCTTCTGTCGCGAAGACCAAATAAAAAATGAAATCGCAAATATTTTATCTGCAATTCAAAAAGCCTTAGCAGTATATAAAATAGAGTACTGGATGCGTTTGTCTTTAAGAGATCCAAATAAAAAAGAAAAGTATCTCGGGGGTGATGACGTCTGGGAAAAATCTCAATTAATAATGAGAGAACTTTTGAAGGAAAAAAATATTACGAACAAAGAAGCAGAGGGTGAAGCTGCTTTTTATGGACCTAAAATTGATATCATGGCTGTGGATGCTATTGGTCGAGAATGGCAGATATCAACAATACAGCTTGATTTTAATCAGCCAAAACGTTTTGAACTTGAATATGCAGAAAACGACGGAACAAAGAAAACCCCAGCAATGATTCACAGAGCTCTGATCGGATCCCCAGATAGATTTCTTGGTATTTTAATCGAACATTACGCCGGCGCCTTCCCTCTTTGGCTTTCACCTGTTCAAGTAAAAATAATTCCTGTTCGAGAAAATCACAACGAGTATGCAACAAAAGTTTACGAATTACTTCGAGAAAACAATATTCGTGCAGAACTAGATAGTAAAGACGAAAACCTAGGTTCAAAGGTCCGCGACGCAAAGACAAACAAGATTCCTTACTGGATAGTTATCGGTGACAAAGAAATCGAAGCTGGCAAAGTAACTCTTGAGTCTCGCGACTCTGGCAATCTTGGACAA
>CAYYKS010000057.1:0-3460 GCA_964469255.1 uncultured Candidatus Saccharibacteria bacterium
TATTGTCTTTTACGGGCAGGGTGGGTTTACCTACAACGATGTTTATAACATGCCCGTGAATCTTCGAGCATTTTATTATACGAAATTGTATGATATTGTCAAGCAAAGAGAGGAAGCCGCCAGTGCAAACCAAAATTCAAATGGTAGGCATAATCGAAAATAAGATATTTGTATATTTATAGTAAAACATTATGAAAAGAAAAATTTTCACCGAGGGTGTATTTTATACGCTCATTAAATTGCTTTCGTTCGGAAAGATCGAAAAAGAATTGCGAGAGCTTGAGAAGGTCGAAAAAGACCCGGAAACCATTAGTCTCACTCGGCAGATAAAAGACGCTACTGCAAAATACGAGGCGGGTCTCCGTGATTTTTGCGAAGAGTTTCCAGACAATCCATTGTGTAAACCAGATAGATCAAACACGAAGTAAGATATAGATGGATAATAAGCAAAATTTGGGAAGTGGGGATATTAATGCGACCATGCGTGATTTGGTTGCACGATTTTCCAATGCTTCCAATGAAATACAAATTGCTTATGATCTATGGAAAGATGGATTAGTAAATAGTGTTGAAGAATTTCAGAAAGCATTTGAAGAAATTAAAAAACACTCAAAGGTTGGAGAAAAAGATCTTCGTGATTATTTGAAACAGACCTACAAATTGTCTGACGAAATCTCTTCGAACTATTCCAAAATTTTAGGATACACTCGTGATGAACTTGAGGTCTTACGAAAAATAATAACCGAGGAAGAACAAAGGTGGGATCGTGGAAAGGAAACACTCTCCATTTCTGAAAAACTTGCTGACTTTATTCACGATCAATACGTGGCATCGAAAAAATATGCGATGTCCGAAGAGGGTATTGTCAACTTACTTACAAAAAAGGTAAAAGGACAAGGTCAGTTCAATGATGCTTTGTCTATTGAGTCCGATTTGATAACCGATCTAAATGCACAAGCTTCCGATGTTACCAACATGATCGAAGGACTTGGATCAAAAACATTTTCAGTAAATGGAAAATTAGATTTGTCATCCGAACAGGCAATCAAGGAAATTGCTAAAATACAATCACAATTAAATTCGAGATTGTCCGATTTTAGTAAAGATTTTGATACATCGATTTTGTCGAATTTGGCTTTGGCGAATTCTGCGTTTCAAAAAGATGCTTCTGGAAAGTTACAAAGCAAAAAAACAAAAAAGACCTTGGTAGGAAAGGAAGAAACACTGGCGAACGAAGCAATCGATCAACGTTTAAAACTGTACCGTGAGTTATCTTCATTAAAAACAAAGGACGAACTATTATCTTCCCTCGCTTATCAGAATATGTCAGCCAATGAAAAGGTTGCAATAAAACTTGTAAGAGAAACACAAATGCAAGTTGCCTTTGAGAAGGAAAAGTTAAAACTCAGCGATTTAAATTTACGCCGTGCGTTAAAGTATAAACCAGCCCTTCGGGCGGCATCGTCAGCAGGGGAAGAACTTGTATCGAAAGTATCAGAACTGGCAAGTGTTTTGCCTACAGGACTTCGAAAGATTTTACAAATAGATCAATCTCTTGCTGGTGTTACTAAAGCCAACGAGGAAGCATTGAAGAGTTTTTCCAAGGAAATGGCATCCGGAAAGTCGGTTAGTCAAGCATTACGTTCATCCGTCACCGGGTGGACAAGTGGAATCATGAAATCAGTCGGGGCGGTTGGAGTTCTTGCTCTCGGGTTTGCCGCGATTCTGAAAACAACTACTTTTTTAGTTGACAATTATAGAAACACTGCAAAATCTCTTGGGATATCTTTCCATTCGGCAAAGGCGTTATACCAAATAAACCAGAAAACCGTAACTTCAAGTAAAAATCAATACACTACAATGGAAAGTTTAGTGGAATTGCAAAAAGAATACTTGAACGCAACCGGAATGGTAGACGATTTAAAAACAGACAAAACACAGAAGACATTAAAAAGTTTGGATTTGATATCCTCTGCATTTGGAATTACTTCGGATGTTGCAGTGGAAGCACTTGAAACATTTATGAAACTTGGATCGTCTCAGGCTGAAGCTGTTGATATTTTAAAGAATGTATCAGCAACAGCAGAGAAGAACGGATTCTCGGCGATGATGATTTCCAAAGATCTTGTCGAGAACTCGGAAATGGTGGCGACATATTTCGGCGGGATGTCGGAAAATGCGGCAAAAGCAGCAGTGTCAGCGAGAAAGATGGGTATGAATCTGAAACAGGTAGGGACCGTGATAGACCGTACTTTAAATCTCGAAGGGTTTATGACCGATATGTACGAACTATCCGCGATGGGAGGTCCAGATTTAAGTAAGGTTTTTGAGGCGGGGGTGACTGGCGATGTTACGAGAACTGCTAAAGAATTAATGTCTGCACTCGGTGGAATTGAGCAGTTCAATACCATGGAACCGTTACAAAAGAAAAAAATTGCATCTACCCTCGGACTTACAGTCGATGAATTGTCAAAGTCCATGATGTTAGAAAAGAAAATAGCCGGGTTGTCTGGAAAAACTGCCGAATATGTGCGCAATAACTTGGACTCGTTTACGGATTTGGTAAATATAACCGAAAAAGACGTTGCTGCAAAGCAAGAGGAAGAAGGTATAATGAAGAGGATGTCCGTGGGTTGGGAGAAAATAAAAATGACGTTTATGCGTGCCCTATTACCAGCCGTAGAGGGGTTTGTTAAGTTGTTAGAACAAGGAAGTCCCGCCATTGATGCTATAGTGTGGGGATTTGGTGCGCTTGCCGAGGTAGTAAGAGGTATCGCGATGGTTTTCAACGGAATAATGCATCCTATCGATACAATATCCGGGTGGTTTACATCTTCAAGTGGAAGTGCGAAGAATGTCGCGGCATCGATGGCAAGTGTCGGAAGCAGTGTGAGCAGTGTATCATCCGGGATAGAACCAGTCGTGGACGGGATGAACAAATGGGTGTCATATGGCGGAAGAATTGTAGGATTCTTCTTATCTTATAAATTAATATTGAAACCGATTGGATCCATGATAGGAAGTATCGCATCTTCCTTGTTTGGGGTATCGAAAGCGGCACTTGAATCAAAGGGAGTTTTATCGACACTCGGTGATGCAGTGACCAATATATTTAAAAAGTCACCGTCTACTGGTGGAATTTTTGATTCTATAAAAGATAAAATATTAAACGTCGGTGGGTTGTTTGACAAGTTGAAATCGAAGTTCAATGTAAAAGGAATGCTCGCAAAGGTTCCCGGGGTTGGTAGAATGTTCAAACCTGAAAGTCAACCATCGGCTGGAGGAGTTTCCTCGCAAGCGACCGATAGTGTGTCTGGTAAGGTCGAATCGAATTTGTCTGGGTTTAGAAAATCGATGAAGAATATCGTTGGTACTGTTACAGATACAGTCGATAGTGTTGGAAAGTTATTCGTAAAATTATCTTCAAGTATACGTGGTGTTTTTAAGAATATCGTTGGAA
>CAYYKS010000058.1:0-3374 GCA_964469255.1 uncultured Candidatus Saccharibacteria bacterium
CCCCACGACAGTTTTCAAGACTGTTGATTTAAACCACTCATCCACGCTTCCGTATATTTTTTTTATTGAACTTTATTTTTGTTTCGGAAACTTTCCGACACAGACCTGAAGTCCGCTTTTACTTCTGCATAACTTTTTTTAGCCACTTTAAAAATATAGTAAATTTCTAAAATTGCCAGAGTGTTGAGGAACAAAAGTACTACAAACCACATCTTATTATCATGTTTTGCGGCTAGCCATACAGCATAAACTTTCCATGGAATAACCCAAAGCGCTACGATAATTCCTAGTGTTATGGTTGGAATGCCTAAATCATGCATGAAAAAATCATACCAGAAAAATCCTTTTTATGCTAGTATTTTTTATATTATGAATGGCAGATTTCTAGGCATAGATTTTGGGACAAAACGTATAGGGCTCGCCATTTCTGACGAGAGTAAAATGCTGGCTTTCCCTAAAGAGATAGTTTTAAACGACAAAAATGTTTTGGATAGAATAAGTGAAGTAATAAAAGAAGAAAATATTTCAGATATTGTGATAGGGGAGTCACTGGACTTTTCTGGCAAGCCAAATGCGGTGGCTTTGGAAATTGAAGCATTTGCTCGAGAACTCAAAGAAAAAATAGGCCTACCAGTACACAAACAAAAAGAATTTATGACCTCAGTGGAAGCTAGAAGGTATAGAGACGAAGATAAAACTTATCCAAATAGTGCTGACGCCGCAGCAGCCGCATTAATTCTTCAAAGATATTTAGATCGAAAGTCTCGCTAGCAAAAGGTACATAATAATTATGATATAATATATGCATGGTGAAGAATGCATTTACTAGATTTTTTCCTACTCCCGATTTGTTATCGGCTAATTCTTTCGGTATTGATATCTCAGAAGAATCTATAAAGTTTATCGAGCTTGTTTTGACTAGTAGCGGTATCCGCCCTAGAAGGCATGGAGAGAGAAGTATTCCTGCGGGCGTCATGGAGTCCGGTAAAATCAAAGATGTCAAAAAAATGGAGGAGCTACTTTTGGCTCTCCGAAAGGAAGAAGGTATAAGATATGTTCGAGTTTCTTTACCAGAACAACAGGTCTACCTATATAAATTCGAACTTGATAAGGAGGGGTTAAAAAGTATTCGTGAAAGTATTGAGCTTTCGCTCGAGGAACACATACCAGTGCCAGCCGAGGATGCAATTTTTGATTATGAAATAATCGGGGAGAACGACAAAACTTTGGATATACAGGTAGCCGCAATTCCGAAAAATGTTATCGAGAACTATTTGACAGTATTTAGAAATGCGCGGATATCTGTGCGCTCTTTTGAGCTCGAAGCCCAGGCCATATTTAGGTCAGTGGTGAAAAAGGGGGATATGAATGCCTACATGATAGTGGACTTTGGAGAAAAACGAACTGGAATTTTCATCGTATCTGGCGGGTTAGTGGTGTTTACCTCCACTTTAGACATAGGAGGTTTCACTTTAAATACTATGCTTCAGAAGACTTTCAATATCTCGGGAGAGCAGGCCAACAAGCTCAAGGTGGAATACGGGCTACAGAGAAATATGGAAAACAAGGAAGTGTTTCCAGTTCTTTTAAATAGCGTATCAATACTTCGCGATGAAATAGCCAAGCATTTTATGTATTGGCAAACCCACAAGGACGAATTGGGAAAAGAAAATCCTCCGATCAAGAAAATAATTCTTTGCGGAGGGGATTCGAATCTTATCGGACTTTCCGAATATCTTTCTACTAGTATGAAGACCCCAGTCGAGATGGCTAATGTTTGGATAAATACAGAAAATTCAGAAAACCAGGTGCCAACCATGAATTCCAAGCGCGCGCTTTCCTTTGCGGCATCGCTCGGGCTTGCACTTGGTGACTTTGACCGAGATTAATACAGATTAAATTTTATCATTATGATCAACCTTATACCAAACGAAGAGAAGAAAAAAATAGCCCGCCACTTTTATTTTAGGCTGGCTGTAGTTTCACTTTTGATGGTGAGCCTGGTTATATGTTTTACTATCATGGCTATTTTGCCTTCATATATATTGTCTAAAACCAAAGAAGATGTGGCGGATTCTAAGCTCACCATGCAAAAGAGCGAGCCTGTGCCAATACTAGACCAGAATACTTCAGATGCTATCGCTGATCTCGACGGAAAATTGAGTCTAGTCGAAAACCTCAGCGCAAATAAATTTGTGGTGACTGAGCGAGTAATAAAAGAAATACTAAATAGTAAAATTTCTGATGTGAAAATTTCAAGAATCTCTTACGAAAATGATTCTGTGCAAGGTAAAAAAATAGGTATTGATGGTGAAGCGTCTTCCCGGGAGCGATTACTACTTTTCCGCCAAGCCCTGGAAGACAATAAAGCGTTTCAAAATGTAGATCTACCCATATCAAACTTCGTAAAGGGGTCGAATATTCAATTTCATTTGAGCCTTACCCCAGCTATATGAAAAACTATAATCACGTAAAACACCTCATATTTGCTTTCATTTTCTTTCTGATATCTTTGTCTGGCCTTTTGTTTTTTTATAGCCACTTCAAATCTAAAGAGGCGGTGTCTGATCAAAAGCTGATGGACTGGCGGATAGAGCAGGCTAGGAGGGATGAAATAAAATCTCTCGATAGCTCGATGAAAAAAATAGAAAATGAAAAAGTCATGCTCGAAACCCACTTTGCCTACAGTGCAAATCCAGTACCATTTCTCGATACGCTAGAGAAAATGGCTCAAAGCGTAGGGGCAGAGTCAGCGGTATCTGCGGTAGATGTGGCCAAGGACGGGAAGTCCCTAGTGGTCGGGCTCAATGTTTCTGGTAGTTTCGAGTCTTTTTATAAATTCTTGACCCTGATTGAAAACTCGATTTATGACATGGAGTTCATTTCAGTGGATGTATCCAAAGATGGCGATACAGAATCAGGGGCAGGGGCGTGGTCGGCTGTTGTTCGACTCAAGCTCATGACTTTTATAAAATAAACTTACTAAATTTATTGTATGGATTTAAAAATTTTAAAAATTAAGAAGAAATTTAAAAAGAGTGAGCACGAGCCAGATCCGGATTTTTATTGGAAGCTGATCCTCGCAGGAACTTTTATATTGATAGCGCTCGCTGCTACTTTTGGTGTACTGCTTTTCTTTAAAACCAATTCTGAAGAAGCTTTGGACACAGTGCCTTATAGCGAGCAAGGTAAGAAAATTAGCAAAGATAGGCTGGACGCAGTGCTAAAATATTATGGTGATCGAGAAGTAAAATCTCAAACTATCATAAAATCACCTGCGCCTGTGATTGACCCGTCGCGGTAAAAGTGTTAATTTAAGGTATCTGCGCGGTTAGCTCAGTTGGTAGAGCAACCCGTTTACACCGGGAAGGTCG
>CAYYKS010000059.1:0-3175 GCA_964469255.1 uncultured Candidatus Saccharibacteria bacterium
CCTACTGGCACAGTCATAGCCATATCAGTAAAAAGGCCCTTGTGCTTTACACCTAAATCAATCGAAACAATATCACCTTCTTTTAATATGTGATTCTTTTTGGGGATACCATGAACTATTTCATCATTCACTGAAACACACAGGGATGCTGGAAAAGGAGTTCGGGCACCAGCGGGACGGTAATTTAAAAAAGCTGGCTCGTCTCCCATTTCACGGATCAACTTCTCCGCATACATATCTAAATCCTTGGTAGATACTCCGGGCGCCACGATGTCGCGCACTTTATTTAAAACAGTCGCCAAGCGCTTGCCTCCCTCACGCAAAATTTCTATTTCTTCTTTTGTTTTGATGATGATAGCCATGTCGGTTTAAGATATAACTGTCCCTAAAAACTTTTCTCCATTTAAATAATTTCGAAAATTATCTATCGGTCGGCCGTTCATAATCATTACGCTAATACCATTCTTTTCCGCATCCTCTGAAGCTACTGGGTCAAAAGGCGAATTTAACCCTGCCACCCATTCCTTTGGAATAATAGATCGATATTCTGACCAAGAAATTTTCTCTAATTTTTTTGCATCTGGATTTATTTTTGGATCCGAATCATACACATGATCTATGTTTGATAGATTTATTATTTTCTTCGCCCCAATAGTTTTAGCTCCTTCTACGGCATTCCAATCTGAACTACGTCCAGGACCAAAAGCAGCTCCAATAATTATTGGCTTATCAAAAGAAAATTTCTCTGTGAGATTATTTACTACTTCATGATGGGCATCAGCCCCAAAGATAACTCGCAGAAGCTCGGCATTTAGCTTGAGCGCAGCAATACCAATCCAATCCAAGTCAGCATTCGTGGGAGCAGAAAGCTCTTCGGCCACAGCATTATATTTTCTACAAACTTTTCCGCCACCGGTGATGATCAAGAATCTTTTACCGAGTGCAACATGTTCTAAAATTAATTTTTTAAATTCACCTAAAAACTCAACATCAATCTCCTCAGGAATGATCATAGAACCTCCTAATGAAATAACGATTGTTTCTTCTTTCATATTAAAGATTCAAAGCCTTAATAATATCTGCTTGCACTTGCCCAATTTCTTGCTCTCCATTTATCTTATACATGGTATAACCTGGCTTGTCTTTGAAATAATCAAGTGATGGGATAACTTTGGTAACATACTCATCAAATCTTTTTTCAATTCCCTCTTTGGTGTCATCATGACGGCCGCGCAAAAGATTGCGCTTCATTGCTTCTTCTTTTGAAAGCTCGATGTAAACGATTTTCATTTCAGTTCTTTCAAAGAATTTGAGCATTGCTTCCAAAGTTTGGGATTGAACAAGTGTTCGAGGATAACCATCAAATATCAAATGCTTTTCTGGTGTAAGAGCCGAAGCGAGAATGTTCACAGTAACAGCATCAGTCAAAAAGTTTGGCTGCAAATGACCCCTACTCATGGAATCCTTGATAAGGTGGCCAGTGTATGTTTCTTCTTCTATTAGACGGCGGTATTCATTGCCAGGGTATGCATAAACGCACTCAAGGCCCGTTTTGGTATTTAGGTAATCCATAAGGAGCTTGATCTGAGTTCCCTTGCCGGAACCCACTATCCCGAAAAACAAAAAGGTTTGTGGTTGCATAAGCTAACAATACCGAATTTGTGCAATAAAATCAAATGTGTTTTAATTAAACTACGTATGGAGAAAAAACAAATTATAACTATAGCCGGAGTCCCGGGATCGGGTAAATCTAGCACTGCCGACAATGTAGCCAAGGCTCTGGGCTATACTCGATTCTCTTCTGGAGACTTTATGCGAAAAATTGCCCTAGATAGAGGTATTTCTTTAAATGAACTCATGACCACCGCAGAAACTGATGCTTCCATCGATACTAGCGTAGATAATGAAGTAAGAAATACAGGCACAGGATCAAACTTGGTCATAGACTCGCGTCTCGCCTTTCATTGGATACCTGGGTCTTTCAAAGTATTTCTAGACCTGCCACTCGAAATCTCTAAAGAGAGAATTTTGAATAACCTCAAGCACAACAAACTGCGCCAGCAAAGTGAAGGTGTAGCAGATATAGATGGAGTGTATAAAAAAATAACGGAAAGACTTGAAAGTGAGAGAAAAAGATTTAAAGAACTTTATGGGCTAGACCATACTGATAAATCTAATTTTGATCTGGTTATAGATACAAATAAAAACAATCTTGAAGAAGTAGTAGCAATCATCCTCGCCGAATATAAAAAGTGGCAAACTGAGTAGAATTAAAAACACCGCAATCAAAATGATCGCGGGTTGATGTGGGGGCTACCCTGGGACGCATTCACAGCGCCCTAGGGTAGCCCTATCGGCTACTGCATGTCGACCTGGACATCTTCTTCTTCGGCCGACGCGCCCGTGGGAGTCGCGACGACCGTCTCGGTGGCCTCGGCCACGGGCTCGTCAGGATGAGCCTCGAGAGGATCGCCGCCTTCTTCGGTCGACAGTTCTGTCGAAGGGGCGGTAGTGGTGGGTGGGCCGGATGGTGTATCGGTCATCGAATTTTCCTCGTATGTCTCTGTGAAGTTCCATCCAGTAGTTAGAGACATTAACTGGATGTGTGCTAGTACGAGTCTTTTTCTAACATTTCTCAAGTAAAATGTCAATAAAACAAAAGACCCCCTTATGGGGGCCTTTAAGTTTATCTTTTAGTATTCTCTCATTGAAACTTGAGCGTCGATTTTCTTGATCAGGTCAAGAACTACAGACACCACGATCAAGATGGATGTACCTCCGAGGGCTAGAGATGCAATACCGGTAACGTGTTGCATGATTATAGGCAGGACGGCGATGACTCCGAGGAATGTAGCACCCACTAGAGTGATGCGAGTCAGAACTTTGGAAATGTATTCCGCAGTAGACATACCTGGACGAATACCTGGGATAAATCCACCATTCTTTTGCAAGTTGGTAGAAATAGATTCTGGATCAAAGGTAACCGCAGTGTAAAAATAAGTAAAAAGAAATACTAGGAAGAAGTATAGTACTGCGTAAAGCACGCTCGTTTGTGAGAATGAAAGCAGAACATCAGAAACTTTTACCAGAAAGGGATGGGTAAAACGAGTGAGCACTGTTCCGATCATTTGAGGGAAAAGTAATATTGAAAGAGCAAAGATTATCGGAATAACTC
>CAYYKS010000060.1:0-2957 GCA_964469255.1 uncultured Candidatus Saccharibacteria bacterium
CTCTTTACATATCAAATTCCGTACTGTATACTAATTTCACTAAAATGAAAAAGAAAAAAGTAAAAAAAGCAGGGAAGAATTGGGACAAATTTTGGAAGCTCGGCACCAAAGAGTTCAACACTCAATTCTTCGGCGTGAATAAAGAAGGTGAGATGACAGCTAAAGAGGGGCACCATGTGTACAACTTACATGATCTAGCTACAAAGTATGGCACCCCCCTGCAAGTCACTTTCCCATATATCGTTGAAGACCAATTGAAGGACCTCATTGGTTATTTCCAGGCCTACATGAAGATATATGGATACAGGGGTAAATTCTTCTACCACTATCCGATGAAGGTGAATCAAAACAAAGAATTTATATTACCACTACTTTCTGAGGGGGCGAATTTAGAGGTGACTTCTGCAAATGAACTTTGGATAGTAAAGAAACTTTGGGAAGGTGAAAAATTTCATAGTAAAATTCGTGTACTTTGCAATGGTCCAAAGACTGATCAGTATCTAGATCTAGTCGAAGAACTTCGTGGCAAGGGTATGAACATCGTGCCTATTATTGAAAGTTTAGAAGAAGTTGAAAGAATTTCTAAACACAAGGGTGATATCGGAGTGCGTGTAAACCTCGGAGTAAAAACGGAGACTCATTGGGACAAGAAGTTTGACCTATTCGGTCTTTCAGAAAAAGATGTGCTTGGTTTGAGTAAAATGAAGAATCTGAAGATTATGCACTACCACGTGGGTTCTCAAATTAAAACTCAGAAAAGCATTATCGATGCTATGAAATATGCTTTTTCAATTTATGTAGAGCTTCAAAAAACTCATCCGAATTTGGACACCTTAGATATCGGAGGAGGCTTCGGTGTACCTTATGACCGAAAGAAGTTTTACACAGCTAAAAATGTATCTAATAAAATCGTGAAAGTTTTGAAAACTTTGTCTGACAAGGCTGGCATTCGTCATCCAAACTTGGCCGTAGAGTGGGGTAGGTATATTGCTGCTCCGGCTCAAATTGTTTTATATAAGGTAATCTCTGAAAAAAATATACCAAACGCCAATGCTAAAGCTTGGTATGTGCTCGACGGTAGCTTTATGAATGACCTCAAAGACACCTGGGCCATACACCAAAAGTGGCACATCATACCAGCGAACAATATGCATAGTGTTTTGAAAACCACATGGCTTGCCGGTAGTACTTGCGACTCTGATGACAAATATACTGATGGGGGAAACTACATAATGATGCCAAAACTGCACGAAGGCAGAGATCAATTTGTGGCAGTGCTAGACACTGGCGCTTACCAAGAGGGTCTGGCTTCACACCACTGCCTATTGTCTGCCCCTATGAAGATAGCCGTGCAAAATGGGACAATTGCTGTAATCCGAAAGCATGAAACTTCTGAATCTATCGGCAAGATGTTTGGTTGGACAAATGGCGACCACAAATAGGGTATAATAGGGGTATGTTAAAAAGCCTCGCCCATCTCACCCTTATATCTTTCTTCATACTCTTCCTTTTTAATATGGGACATCAGCAGGTTATTGCTGATATTGATTTTATAGATTTTGGATCGGTGCGAGTGAAGACTGAATTGGCACTCACTCAAGCCGAGCATTCTATGGGTCTTTCGGGTCGCGAGAGCTTGGCCGAAGGCGACGGAATGTTTTTTGTTTTTGATAAGCCGGGCAATTATTCTTTTTGGATGAAAGATATGAATTTCCCGATAGACATCATATGGCTCGATCAAGATTTAAAAATTGTGCACATCAAGCACAATGCTTCACCGATTTACTATCCAGAATTGTATGAACCAGGGGTACCGGCACTTTATGTACTCGAAGTAGTTTCTGGTTTCGCCGAAAAAAATAATTTGAAAGTGGGGGACATGGCTTCATTTACTTACTAAGCATTTTATAGTATAATCCACATGCCTTGTATTGGATAGTTACTCTGGCCTTGGCCAGGGAGGAAAGTCCGAACACGCAGCTCCGCAAGGGGTTAAACGTAGTGGGTAACGCCCACCGTCCGCAAGAATAGAGTTGAGAACAGTGACGAACCGATTTAGTTCGGGTGAAACGGCAAAATACTTACGCGCGTGCAAGATCGTGTCCCGCATTGCGGGAAGAATCGCTTGAGCTCATTGGTAACTTTGAGCCTAGATAAATTACTATCTATATACAGAATTCGGCTTATAGATACAAGGCAAAAACACGAAAAATCCTCTCGAAAGAGAGGATTTTTCTATTTAAGTAGTGGGGACTTGCTTTTTTAAATCAAGTATGCTATACTAGGCTTGTGAGTGTGAGGTTATACTCATACTATTCGTAAATAACGTATGTGCCGCAAAAAGCGCCCTTCGGGGCGCTTTTTGTTTGGGTATTGATACTAAAACACAATCTAGTTTAAAACCATCATAACTCCGATAACTATAGCGGCGATTGCAGTGATATCTCTGCAGTGTCTAAATGGAAAAAAGTGACTAACCCCGTACACAAGAAAGAAAACAAGATATGCTAATGATTCTAATGACATATTATATAAGATAAGTGATTAAACTTTTAATCGACCCTACTATAAATTATATCAAATATAAGCAAAAGCTACTACAAACAATAAGTATGTTAGACTAAGCTTATGAAAATAATCGCCTTGTCGTGCTCTCCATCCAGAGGACGAAACTCTGACACCATGCTAGACAATTTTATATTAGGCATGAAAGAGGTACCTGATATAGAAGTAGAGAAAATATATCTCGATGATATACCTATAGACATGTACACCTTTGAAAATAGTAAGGCTCCACTGCCTCACGAAGTAGAGTTTGCTGAGCTTGCGCGAAAAATTATAAGTGATGCCACCGGGCTCGTAATCGCCACACCTACATACAACTTTTCTGTTCCAGCACATTTGAAAAATTTTATTGATCGTATCCGTTTTTTCGCCCTTGATTTTACTCAGAAAAC
>CAYYKS010000061.1:0-2925 GCA_964469255.1 uncultured Candidatus Saccharibacteria bacterium
TCCAGATATAATCTACTGCCTTATTTATTTCAAATTTTTCAAAGAATTGAAAATATTCTGTGAAATCAGATTTTTCAGGAATTTCTGGACACTTTTCTAAATACTTTTCTGATAAAGTTAAAATCCTAGAGGTTAAGTTCCCCAACCCATTCGCCAGTCCGGAGTTGTAAGCATCCTTGAATCGCTCAATAGTGAAAGGGCTATCTTCAAAATTCGAAATTTCTTTAGCCAGAAAGAATCGCAAGGCATCTGTACCGTATTCGGCCACGACATCTTTCGGATCCACTACGTTGCCGAGTGTCTTCGACATCTTTATTCCCCCGTCTGCGGTGATGAATCCGTTAATGACTATCTGCTTAGAATTTGGTAACCCCGCCGCCATTAGCATTGTCTGCCACATCGCTGACTGGAAACGCAGATTATCTTTACCACAATACTGTGTAGGATTTCCATTAACCCAATATTTAGTAAACAAATCTTCTTCGGGCTTGCCCTGAGCGGAGTCGAAGGGCCAACCAAGTGTCGAAATATAACTGGTCAAAGCATCAAACCATACATACATCACATGCTTGTCGTCCCCCGGTACTGGTATACCCCAAGGCATTTTGGATTTTAAACGTGAGATAGAAAAGTCTTGCAAACCTCGTTCTACAAAAGCCCTGATTTCATTGAAACGAAAATCTGGCACCACAAAAGTGGGATTGGATTTGTAATATTCCAAAAGTTTTTCGCCAAAAGCGCTGTACTTGAAAAAATAATTTTCCTCGTCGATTATCTCGAGCTTTCTTCCTGGGTGTACTGGGCATTCGTCATTTACAAGCTCCGAGTCGCTCTTGGTTTCTTCACAACCCACGCAATACCTAGCTTGGTAGTTGTG
Source organism: uncultured Candidatus Saccharibacteria bacterium (assembly GCA_964469255.1). GTDB lineage: Bacteria > Patescibacteriota > Minisyncoccia > Phycocordibacterales > UBA9973 > UBA9973. The sequence goes on from CAYYKS010000061.1 coordinate 878, forward strand.
CTTGTAGATGTATCCATTGTCGGACACGCGCTTCCAAAATTCTTGCGCCGCTTTTTCGTGGTGAACGTCTGTGGTGCGGATAAAATGCAAATCTGGATCCATGCCAAATATTTTTACAGATTCTTTGAATCGATTGAAGCTGTCATCCACGAATTCTTTTGGACTTTTTCCTTCGGCCACTGCTCGCTCATATATCTTCATCCCGTGCTCATCAGTACCAGTGTTAAAATACACATCGTAGCCTTGTAATTTTTTTGCACGCACTATAATATCTGCACGCACGAACTCAAGCGCGTGACCCATGTGGAGGTCTGCGTTTACGTACGGAAGTGTTGTCGTCAGGTAAAAAGTTTTTTCTGAATTCATTATTCTAAGTTAGTCTCTCTTACTAAAATCTTGTCTTTTTCTAGGTCGCTCAGGTATTCCATGGCGATGATAGCCACAGGAATAGCTAGTATTCCTCCCCATACGCCTCCAAGCTCAAATCCTATAAGAGCTGATAATATAATGACAATTGGGGAAAGTCCGACTATTTTCTTGATGATAAGTGGAGCGAATAGGAACACTTCAAATTGGTGCACTATAAAGTATGCGCCAGTCACAGTGAGTGCTGCAGCTATACCTCCAGATACATATGAGAAAGAAAAGGCAGGGATAAGGGCCACGAGTATTCCATAAGGTATGAGCTCCATGAATCCAGCAATCATAGAAAGTAGGAGCGCGTATTGGATACCGAGCAGTGATAGTAATAAGTAAATCAAAACTGCCACAACTAGCGCCAGCACCACCTGCCCCTTGATCCATAGACCGATTTTTCGCTGTGAGCGTTCCCACAGGTCCACCACATAGTTTTCATACTTGATCGGCATGATGATGCGGAGGAAGCTCTCGATACCTTTTTCTTGGATGGACAAGTAGAAAGAGATAAGGATGATCAGCACAAAGTTAAATATTCCTCCGAAGGCTACAGAAATGGTATTAAAGAATCCTCCAGATAGGTTGGAAACGAAAGCTTTGGATACGGATATCAGTCCTTCCACTGAGAAATTTGTAGACAGCACATCCACCACATCTTTCGCGCCTGAGAAGGCTTCGTTTTGGAAATAATTGAGGAAAGAAATATTTGGGAAGTATGAAGAAGCAAAGTTTGAGAAGTTGTAAACTTCAGTAATTAGTAGCGGAGCAAAAAGATAAAATAGTCCAGCCAGAGTGAGTAAAGATCCAGCGTAGAGTATAACTACTCCAAAAACTCGGTTAATACCAATTTTTTTAAAATGGGTAACCGCAGACTCCACAAAGGAAGCCAGCACTATAGCCGTGAGCACTACCAGTGCCAAATCACGCAGTATCCAAAAGAGAATAACAGACAGAACCACCACCATCCACCGGATCATGGTGCTCGTAGTTATGGAAATAGTAGTAACGTTATCGTTTCCTTGCATAGGAATATAATACCACAAAAACCTATAAATTTAGAAGCTTTATAAAATCAGCTTTTTCGGTGAATGGTCCTATTAGTGCCAAGTTCAGATGCTTGTCAGTAAAGATTTCTTTTGCTAGTTCCTGCACTTGCTTTACGGTAACCTTGCGAATGTGTTTAGATTTTTCTTCAATGTCTTCCATCTTACCGCGCAGTAGCTCTTGTCCACCGAAAAAATTGGCGATGTCGTCGCTCGCCTCCAGCGACAGCTTGGTATTGCCTATCAAATATTCCTTCACCTTGTTTAGCTCATCCTCGTCCACTTTTTCATCTCGTAATTTTTTGCATTCTACTAGCACAGCCTTTATCACCTCTTCAATTCTTTTATTGTCTACACCAGCTGAAATTTGGAATACCCCGTGGTCAGTATAAGTATCATTGTATGCCCGCACATAGTAGCCTACACCCATCTCCTCGCGAAGTTTTTGGAAAAGTCTGGAGCTCATTCCTCCACCAAGTATTGCGCCTAGTACTGTAAGCACTGCATTTTTCTTGCTAAACAAATCATACGAGCGCACGCCCAGCACAAAGTGTGTTTGGTCAGTTTTCTTATATTTCACCAGCACAT
>CAYYKS010000062.1:0-2905 GCA_964469255.1 uncultured Candidatus Saccharibacteria bacterium
CTAGGCCACGGCTTTTTGTACCTTAGCATATTTCTTAGCGTCGTCAAATTTCTTGCTACCATACGGTTCCAAATTGCTAATACTATTAAAGCATCAGACTATTTTGAATCCTCTACCCTGTTTTTGGGATGAATTCTGGGAATTTGTAAAATAAGTAAAAGAATTTAATATATAAAACAGAAACCCGCCACCTCGTCGGCAGCGGGCTGCTGCGTTGGGTTAGCGGGTTGGATTCTCACCAGAAGTAACTGATCATTCCTCCTTCGATCGACGTCCATCCCGGATACTCCCTCTTCGGAATGTAGCCTCCCCATCCGATGATGGTATGGCCTTTGACGAAGTCAGACTGGAAGACCTTCCCGCATTCGATCTGGTCATCGGTGATGTGAGGGAATGTTTCCCTGAGAAGCTTCGCCATCCTTTGGAAATCGGCGAGAGTGCCCTGGTTGTATCCCTCGAGAATGTGCACGATTGCGTTCACTTCTCCTTTGTCGTTCGGAGGGGTGTTATTGTTCCAGTAGATGTATTTGGTGATTGTGCCCATGGGGCCCTTTCTTTGGTTGGAGGTGTGTACAGAAATCTAGAAAATTTATATAATAAATTAAGCAAAAAGTCAATGGTGAGCCACAATAATTTTCCAGCCCCGGACTCAGCTACCCTGCTACTGCATGCATTAATTTTTATACAGAGAGTGGACGGATACGCCATCCTTTTGAATTTTCATAATTGGTATACACCTTTTTAAGTGAAGTGACTTTGAACGGCATATGCCAGCCAGATTTCTCCCAAACCATATACTCTCCTTCTTGGTTCTTCCCGAGAAGAACGGTAGTATGTTCCAGATTTGCAGAACTATGATTCTTTGGCCTTCCGGACCATATCTCAATAACAAAAGGCAAAGTGGAATTCTCTTCGGTTAAAGCAATCAATTCTTCCAGGTCTGCATATGAATCTATAAGTCCTGCTTCAGTCCACGAATCAGGAATTTTTTCACCTTCTCTATAGTCTTCCAGCTTTTTTACCACCTTATGACAAAAATCAATCATCACTTGAAGTTGGCTTGTATGATATCTTCTTCTCTCTTCGTGAGGCGCCTTGAGAGATGTATCAGTGTGAGTGATATATGGTTCGCTCACATCGCTCGGATTATTCATAAATTTATCTGGCGTATCTTCTATGCGTGCCGCGCTTACAGGGTCGGTCGCACGCTCAGCTCTCTGTTGTATATATAGGGATGCCAAGATATATCTTTTTTGATCTTCTGATAGACGAAGAAACCCAGAGAGGATTTCAAGCGTATCTCTCTGTTCTTTGCGTTTGCTTTGTTCGCTTTCGCGTATGTCTTTAAAGTTTACTACTTCTTTCATATCTTGGAGATATTGTAACACAAAAAAATGACCCAAATTATACGGAATTGGAACCAGTCAATACCCCAACTTTCTTCTTTGTTAGTTACCTTTTAATTTCGAATAGCCAGCAAATATCATTAAAAGTGTGATAATAAGAAAAAGAACTATTTGGCCGATATCGAACGCGGCAAAACCAATTGCCATTAAAATCAATTGAAAGAAGCCAATCACAAGGAGAAGAACACCCAATTTCTTATTCTTCCGCAATAAATAAGGCGGAATATTTCCTCCTAGAAAATGCCCAGGATTAAATTGTTCGTTCTGCCACTCTTTTATTTCATCTATATTTTTTTCTAAGTCATCTTTATCTTTCATAAATTTGTGACCCTACGCGGAATCGAACCGCGATTTAAGCCTTGAGAAGGCTCTGTCCTAACCGTTAGACGATAGGGCCAATAAAAAAACAATACTTATTCGTCCTGAGTAGACCGAATGGACGATAAGGCCAATGAGAAAAATATAGCATTTTTTAGTAATAAATCAAAAAACAAATAGTTTGATATTAAATTACATTAATGATTAAATAAAAAAGGATAATCTGGCAACCTCGCCAGACCCAAAGTACAAGGCCATAGTAAGCCTTTCCGGAAGGGAAAATTATGAAGAAAGTAAACGTATCCATTGAACCGAAGGTTTGGAAAGAGTGGAGGGGTACACCCACACTCCGAAAGGCCTGCAGCTTCCCGTTCTCATTTCTGGAAGATGTAGCAAGAATTGGTGATGGTGAGAAAACGCTGGAAAGCTTCATCGCTGAGTTCGGTGTAACCCCGGCAGGAGGTGTGGACAAACAGGCCATCCTCCGTACCTTCAGAAACTCACACCGAATGACTGCTTCCGTGCAGTACGTGTACGAGTATTGCATCAACGTGGACTTATTCCTGTACGAACCCGGGAAGAAAGAATGGTCCTTCTGTCTGATGATGATGTTCTTCAAGGGAAGCAGCAAAAAGACCTGCTTCACCACGACGCCCTGGAAGTAACTCGCTTCCACTCACTCCGCATCCCCCGCTATGTCCGCAAGGACCTCTAGCGGGTTTCGTATTTTATGGGTAAAATATAGTAATGGAAAACGAAAAGACAAATGAACGGGTGCGGAGGATGACTTTTGGTAGTGTGTATCCTTTGTATGTGGCGAAAGCGGAGAAAAAGGGACGCACGAAAAAAGAGGTGGATGAAATAATAAAATGGCTGACTGGGTATACTGATGCAAAACTTAAATCTCAAATAAAAAATAAAACTGACTTTGAAACTTTTTTTAAGCAAGCTTCAAAACTCAATCCTCTGCGAAAATTGATCAAAGGTGTTGTATGCGGTGTTCGCGTGGAAGACATAAAAGATAAGACTATGCGTGAAGTTCGATATTTAGATAAACTTGTCGACGAACTCGCCAAGGGCCGAGTGATGGAAAAAATATTACGAACTGTGGTATAACAAGTAAGCCATGATTTTAATTGATGTCAGAACTAAAGGTGAATACGATGCCGAGCATATACCGG
>CAYYKS010000063.1:0-2878 GCA_964469255.1 uncultured Candidatus Saccharibacteria bacterium
TCGTAGAAGTCTCTCCTCTTCCAGACTCACAACTGACCGAATACGGCGCAGCCCAGCTCGCTTACACTATAATCGGAGCTAAGTTCGCGAAAAGATTGAAGTAAGTTTCTTTCTTTCTATAAAAAGAATAAGGGTAGTATTTAGAATAATAAAATATATTCCAAAAGAGTAAATTGAGAAACTCCAATTTTTTATTATCAATAATCCCAAAGTATTATTGAGTATTCCAGGTACATAACCCACCGCTGTTTCAGTTTCTGGGAATTTCCAAGATTTTATTAAAGTTGGTATCGCCGCAAATAAATCCGACAGAATTGCAAATATTAAAGCGATATCCGCTCGCTTGGTGACTATCCATAAAACTAAAGCAATCAGAGCAAACAAGCCACAAAATATATCGAATTTAGTTATCTTCCACAGTGGATGACCTGAAAATAAAGCGACAATAAAAATAATCAAGGGAACAAATCCAGCCAGAAAAACTGGCAGTACTGACCAGCCAGCCCCAGATTTTATTTGAAAAAAAGTTCCAATGATTGGAGCTAAGGCCCAAAAAAACCAAGTCACCATGTTTGGTCTTGTACTACCATTTATGACATCTCGAATATAGTGGTAACTCCCAAAAAGAGTAAAAACTAAACACAAATAAATAATGTTTTCTGGTAGCATTATATTCCCTCTTTCTTTAGCTCTTCTAAAAGCTCTTTGGCTCTTTTGGAAAGTTTAGTAGGAATGTTTACCTTGATTCTGATATATAGGTCACCCGGTTTGCCGTCTTTTATTTTTTCACCATGACCTGACATTTTCATTGTTTGCCCACTCATGACTCCAGCAGGAATTTTTACTCTCACTTCTCCATGACTGTGTAGCGAAATAGTTTTCTCTACTCCCATAATCGAATCAAGTAAAGAAATTTTCATTTCTGTTTCGATGTCTCTTCCGCGAGGCGTACGCTTGAATCCTCCACCAAATAAATCATTTAAATCAAACTCTATGCCACCACCTTGAAACCCTCCACCTCCGCCCATATTTCGAAATATGTCATTTATATCAAAGCCTTCAAATCCACCAAAACCGCCTTGGTACTGGCCTCCCGCTCCACCCCCCATATTTGCATACTGTGGGCCAAATTGGTCGTATTTTGAGCGTTTTTGGTCGTCTGAAAGGGTCTGGTAGGCTTCATTTACTTCCTTGAATTTTGCTTCATCTCCTTCCTTTTTATCAGGGTGGTACTTGTGCGCCAGCTTGTAAAAGGCTTTTTTGATTTCCTCCTTGCTCGCAGTTTTATTTACTCCCAATGTTTCGTAATAGTCTTTACTCATATAAACATTTATATCATAGGCTCAGCTTCTTGTGAAGATTTTGCTTCTGTCTCATCTTCATTCTTACCCTTACCTTCGATGATAGCTTTCTCTTCGGCACTTCGAATAATAGTAGCCTCTTCTTCGAGAATGAGTTTGGCCGCTGATTCTTTTGGAATAGAAAACTTACGCCTGGAAGCATCGATAATTTCTTGGCGATACGAAGGATGTGTCGGTGGTAAAACTTTTAAGGTCTCGGCAGAAAAAGGATCGTAAGATTCTCCATCGATAGTCATCTTTACATATATTTCCCCCACCGCTAGGTTGATCATGTCTTTCACATCGAAAAGTGGAGAAAATTCTGGTTTCATTTTTACTGCGTCCTCACCACCGATTCGGAAGGTGATGATACTTCCGCAGTTTCCGAGCACGGCCTGGTGAACTTTTGGAATTATCTGCCCCACATATTGGTGAGCCATAGTCAGGTTCAGTCCGTATTTGCGGGCTTCCGACAAAATGTTTTCAAAGGTTTGTGTCACTACGTTTTGGAACTCGTCCACATATATGTAAAAGTCTTTGCGGGCTGACTCGGGCATTCCCGCGCGCTCCATGCCAGCTTGTTTAATTTTTGTGAGGAAGATTGATCCCAAGAATGAAGAGTTTTCCTCGCCAAGGCGACCCTTGGATAGGTTGATCAAAATAATCTTCTGATCATTCATGAGTTTACTGATATCTATCTTGTTTTCTTTTTGTCCGAAAATATTTCGAAGTAACGGGTCAGATAGAAATTGTCCCAGTTTGTTTACCAGCGGGATGATGGCATCAGTATCGAACTTCTCAGACCAATCGGCGAATTCTATAGCGAAGAATCTTTTCACCATGTCGTCCGTAATGTATTCCACCACTTTCTGTCTGTAGTTTCTGTCCGTCAGCATGCTGATCATTCCGCGCATGGTGGCATGCGGATAGTCGAGTAGAGCCAGACATGTAAAACGAAAAACGTGTTCCAGGCGAGGTGTCCAGTTTGCACCGAATTGTTTTTGAAAAACTTCGATGAGTCCTTGAGTGAGTTGGAATTTAAACATCGGATCCACATTTGAAAGCGGATTGAAAGATGCTGGGTAATCTATATCCGCAGGGTCGATGATGCACACATCCTCGATGCGCTCCTTGGGAATATAGTCGAGCATGGCATCGATGACGTCACCGTGCGGGTCGATGAGGCAAAGCCCATAGTTATAAGTGATGTCTTGGCGAAGCATGAGCTCCAAAAGCTTTGTCTTCCCCACTCCAGACTTTCCTATGATATAGAGGTGTCTGCGCCTATCTACGCGCTTGATACCGAAAATGAATTTCTTCTCCTCCAAGGCCGCCACATAATTCGTCCGCCCAATAAAAGAAGCCTCTTCAGGTTTTACTTTTCCAAAAACCGGTAGTTCTGGTGGTGGTGGTCCGTATTTGATTATTTGAACTCGATTTGGTTTTGGCATTTAATTTTGCAAATTACGTCGCGTAAGTCCTCTAGGCGCGACGCTATAATGATTTTAACACTTTTATTTTTTAATAACCAACGCTAA
>CAYYKS010000064.1:0-2821 GCA_964469255.1 uncultured Candidatus Saccharibacteria bacterium
TGTAATTAGAAATAAGACCGAGCAAAAGGTGTTATAATTAAAATATGCTACTTAGACAAATCGACATACAGATTATTCACTTTTTTAGAAAAATTTCAGTGCCGGTGGCGAGGTTTGGGTTGTTTGTAGTTTTCTTTTACTTTGGCATTTTAAAAGTTCTCGGGCTTTCACCGGCGAGTGGTTTGGTGCAAGCGCTGTTTGAGCAAACTATTTCTTTTATATCTTTTGATGTATTTTTAATTCTGTTTGGACTTTTTGAATGCTTGATCGGAATTCTTTTTATTATGCGTGGCTTCGAGCGGGTAGTTATTCCACTTTTGTTTTTACATATGGTTACCACTTTTATGCCACTTTTCATTTTACCCGAGGCTACTTGGAGTGCATTTATGGTTCCGACACTGGAAGGGCAGTATATTATAAAAAATTTAGTTATCATCGCGGCGGCGGTGGGTATCGCTGCTCATTTACATCCACTTTCTAGGGATGGGGCAACAGGAGTATAATGCCTAAATGGAATCAAAGTTTGGCGAGGCCTTTGTCTCGGAATATCAAAAGCTAAATAAGGCTCAAAAGGAAGCTGTGGATAACTTGGCGGGGCCAACTATGGTGGTGGCCGGCCCGGGCACAGGCAAGACTCAAGTGCTGGCTATGCGCATCGCCAATATTTTACACAAGACGGACATCAAGGCCGATGGGATTTTATGCCTGACTTTTACCAACTCGGCAGTGGAAGCTATGAAGCAAAGGCTTTCGAAATATATCGGGGAGGCCGGAGAGAAGGTGAATGTCTCTACTTTCCACAGTTTCGGTATGCAGATAATAGAAAAATATTACAGTGTGCTTGGTTTGGATTCAGTGCCAAGGCTTTTAGATGAAACCGATACCACAACTATTTTTGACCACGTGCTTAGAGGTCACGATTGGGAATACCTACGTCCTCGAGCAGATGCTTCCAGATATTTTACTGATTTAAAATCTTTAATCTCGCTTCTCAAGCGGGAACGTATTACTTCCAAATATTTTTTGTCACAAGTTGAAAAAGATATAAATGTTATCGAGTCGGATGAAGACAATATTTCTACTCGAGGTGAAAGTAAGGGAAAACTAAAAAAAGAAGCACAAACTAAAATAGAAGGGCTCAGGCGTAGTTTGGAAGTCTCCAGATTTTTTGATTTGTATGAAAAAGCCAAGCAAGAAAAAAACTTACTGGATTATGACGATGTGCTGGAGAACTTGGTAAAAATAGTTGAAAAGTCCAAAGACGCCGTGGCTGATATTCGAGAAAGATTTTTATATGTACTAGTAGACGAACATCAGGATTCTAGTAGAGTTCAAAATGAATTTTTAAAGGAAGTTTGGGCGGATGTGGAAGCTCCAGATATTTTTGTGGTGGGGGATGATAGGCAATTAATTTATGGATTTAGTGGGGCATCTATTGATCATTTCCAAGGTTTCAAGAAAACATTTAAAGATGCGAAACTTATTACACTAGTTGATAACTATCGCTCTACGCAGATTATTTTAGATGCTTCACATGCGCTTTTGCAGAGTGTGATGACTGATAAAAAATTGGTGAGTCAGAGCAAACCTGCCCGACCAGACGGTCGTTCGGGCGGGGAGCATCATCCGATTTTACTTCTTGAAGCTGAAACTCCTGAAGAAGAAATCCTGGCAGTAGCGCAAGACATCAGGTTGAAAGTTGAAAGTGGGAAGTTAAAAGTTGACGATTGTGCGATATTAGTACCAAAGAATGCACAAGTGCGAAAGGCCTTATCAATATTGCATCAAAACGGGTTGGCTGTGTCAGCGGCGGATGCTTTGAATTTGTTTGATCAAGAAGAAGCCCAAGCGTTCTTTAGAGTTTTAAAGATTGTGGCGGGCTTTGATAATGATAGCGCAAATTTGGCGCTTTCACTTTTTGACAGTATCTCAGGTATCGATCCGTTAGAGTCTTATAAATACATAACCGCCCGCAATATGCGGGAATTTTCACTAGAGACGGCTCTTGTCGAGAAACCAGCCACTTTATTTAAAGAAGAAAATGCTGTAGAAATCTGGATTAATAAAATAAAAAAATGGCAAGAAGCGAATAAAAATTTAACTCTAGCCGAACTCATTGAATTGATTGGCAGCGAAGTATTGCTTCATGAGAAATATAATCAGAACCGACTGGTTTCTGGAAAAGAAATTCTTGATACAATACGCGCCTTAGCGACCAAAGAAATTGAAAAAAATAAAGAACTAACTCTAGAGCTTTTCTTGGTATTTATCGACCGTCTGCAATCTTATGGCGAGCACGTGCCTGTTGTCTTAGCGGAGAAAAAAGGAGTGAAAGTGATGACCCTGCACTCTTCTAAGGGGCTGGAATTTGAATATGTTTGGATTGCTCATATGGATGAAAGGGGGTTAACTGGCGAGAAAAGAGGTGGGTTTATGCTACCCGAAGCAGTGGAGGAGAAAATTGCAGAGCGCGATGTAGATAAGATAAAACGTAAACTATATGTAGCTATTACTCGGGCTAAAAAGTTCTGCACTTTGTCCTATGCCCGCTATTCTAAAAGTGAATCTGAGCAGGAGCTAGCGAAAGTGATATCAGATTTACCTCCTGAAGTTTTTGAGAGGAGAAATATTGAATCTTTAAATACTGAAAATAAAAATTCAAAAGTGGTGTTACCTGAGCTTGTAAAATTGGTAAGCGAAAAATATAAAGATAGATATGTTTCAGTATCTTTACTAAATAATTTTTTTGAATGCCCATGGAAATGGTATTTTAGGAATTTACTTCAGGTACCGGAGGAAAAATCAGAAAGCTTGGAATTTG
>CAYYKS010000065.1:0-2782 GCA_964469255.1 uncultured Candidatus Saccharibacteria bacterium
GCAAGCTTTCCTGGCAATGTCATGCCTTCAAGCGCCCCCTTACGAAGTATTGAGTCCTTTGCAGCCTTGGCAGCCTTACGAGCCTTCAAGGCCAATATAGACTTGTTTATGATGGATTTAGCGTCATCTGGGTTCTCTTCTAAGAAATTATTGAAGGCTTCACCAAAAACTGTAGCCACCGCACCCTGAGCTTCCATAGATCCAAGCTTGGCCTTGGTCTGACCTTCAAATTGGATTTCCCGAAGCTTTACAGATATCGCACAAGTAAGACCTTCAAGCACGTCCTCTCCTGTGAATCCGCCTTCAGATTCTTTCATCATCTCGTTTTTCTTGCAGTAAGTATTGAGTGTTCGAGTGAGTGCAGTTTTAAAACCAGTCACATGTGTTCCGCCCTCCGGTGTATGAATATTGTTTGCAAATGGCACTATGCGGTCAACTATGTCATCCACATATTGCAGTGCGATTTCCACACCTACACCATCTTGCTCTTTTTCAACGTAAAAAATATTACTTTGAATTGGTTTTTGGAATTTATTGTAGAATTTTATAAGCGATACAAGTCCTCCTTCGAAATAAAAACTAACAGAAGGCACTTCGAGTTCTAATTCCCTGAAAAAGAATACATCTTCTTCATTCATACCTTTAGAGTTGTCCCATTCGCGAGCATCAATGATCTGCACTTTTAAGCCCTTCACCAGGTAAGCTTGCTGGCGAATATGGTTTACGATGGTGTCGTAGTTGAATTTGATTCCTTCTTTGAAGATTGTTGGGTCTGGTTCGAAAGTAATAATAGTACCGTTTAATTTGGAAGTACCAATTTTTTTAACAGCCGCTTTCTTCTTACCTTGGCTGTACTCCTGCATAAACTTACCTCCATCGTGGTGAACTTCGGCGCGAGTATATGTAGAAAGTGCGTTCACTACAGATGCACCCACACCGTGAAGACCTCCAGAAACTTTATAACCAGAATCATCCCCGCCGAATTTTCCTCCAGCGTGGAGTGTAGTCATGACAGTTTCGAGCGCCGACACTTTTGTCTTTGGGTGAATGTCAGTCGGAATACCTCGGCCGTTGTCTGTAACGCGCACCCGGTCATTTGGTAAAAGTACTACCTCGATATCGTTACAATGTCCGCCCATGGCTTCGTCTCTGGAGTTATCGAAAATTTCCCACACCAAATGGTGAAGCCCTTCTGGGCCTGTGGTTCCGATATACATTCCAGGGCGCTTTCTGACTGGTTCGAGCCCTTCGAGTACAGATATCTGTTCAGCACCGTATTTCTGTTTCTTTTCCTCTGCCATATATAGCTATTGTAGCAGAAAACTAAAGCGTTTGCTACTTAAAATCCACAAAAAGAAGGGGTCGGCTCGCATGTGCAAGCCGACCCCAAATTCGATCAGACCCCGTGGCCGTAGCCAGGAGCGACGGATTGCCCGTCTAGGGAAGATTGAGACTGCTCGCCTCCTTCTGTTCCTTGTTCCTGAACGACCCTCTTCGCGCGTTTACGAAAGAACTCGCGTTTCGCTTTCCGATTTTCAGCGCGGCGAGGAGCGTCATCATGCGGATCAATCATCTTCGATTCCCCTTAAAGAACTACTCATTGTTGTTATTCCGCTTTCGGTTGAAAACGAAACCAGCCCCCTTTCTTTCGTTAGAGGGCTGGTGTTTGGGTTGTAAGTTAGTTTAGTAGATTTTTTTACAGCGCAAAGATCAGCCTTCTAAATGAAGTGCTAATAATGAGGACGAGCGCTGATATTGAAAATCGACTTTTATTCATATATAAGGATTATAACTAAAACTTTATAAAATGCAATAAGGGTGTGGAAAAGTCTTTCAGTATCCTTATCGCACCTGCCAATCTTTGTGTTCAATTATTTTATTATTTATCGTAGACATAATATCGTTTATTTCGACATCTGTCAGAGTACGATCATATGACTGAAAAACTAAGCGAAAAGCATGAGAAGTTTGGTCTCCTTTTGTGAAAGAATCCACTAGCTCTGGCTCTTTGATTAGTAGGTCAGTTCCATTTTCTTTCAGTAATTTCTTCAAACTATCTGCACTATCCCCGGCTGGCCCGCCTGCATCGTTATGCGAAGCATTTCGGGCAGGCATCCATACTGAAATATCTCGTGAGATAAAAGGATATAGCGACCACATTTTAAATTTAGTATTCATTTAGGTTTTTTTCGATTATATTATTTTTCTCGTTGTAAGCCACGTGAATTTCCTCCTCCGGGGTCCAGACGGTGCCTATTTCGAAAATTTTTACTTCTTTCAGTCCAAGTAGAGGCAAGTTTGTTTTGTTTAATTTCAAACTCTCTGTCAGACCATCGGCGAGGTTTGTGCGCAAGAACTTTTTATCTGAAGCAGAGGCTAACACCGAAACCTTACCCTTATCACGAAAAACATAGGTCATTACCTCCGAATAACCCTCGTTTAAAAGCTTTTCTCTAACCTCAGAAATTTTCTGGTAAATTGCATTTTGGGCTGGCTGAAAACTGATTTTCGGGATATTAGCTTTTACTTTATCATAGCCTAAAATTCTACCGATTTCCTCAGCCATGTCTTCCTCAATATTTAAATCCAAGCGCATCGCAGGCACTACTATTTCAAAAACTCCTTCTTTCTCTTCGAAAGAAATTTTGTATCTACCCAGGATTTCTTTTACTTCTTCCACTGATACAAGCATGCCTAAAATGCTAATTATTTTTTCTATTCTGAATTTTAACTTTCGTTCAGCTGGTTTTTGTGGATACACATCTACTATTTCTTCAAATGT
>CAYYKS010000066.1:0-2734 GCA_964469255.1 uncultured Candidatus Saccharibacteria bacterium
TACCAAATGCGCTTCAATCTAGCAGATGGATTCCCTCTCCTGACCACAAAGAAAGTTCCAATCAAATCAATCATCCACGAATTGCTTTGGTTTATGCGCGGAGATACAAACTTAAAATATTTAGCTGACAACAACGTACACATTTGGGACGAATGGCCTTACAAGGCATATTTAATCAGAAACAATATTTCTGTTCCTATCACTGGATCGGAAGAATGGAACTCTGGTATCAAAAATTTTATTGAAAAGATAAAGAGTGATGAACGGTTTGCCAAAGATTATGGAAACTTGGGACCTATTTATGGTTATCAATGGAGAAACTGGCCAGCCCCAAATGGTGAACATATCGACCAGCTAAAAAATGTAATCGAACAAATTAAAAAAAGTCCAGATTCTCGTCGGCTCATCGTAAGTGCCTGGAACGTCGCCGATATAGACGAGATGGCCAAAGCCGGACTTCCCCCTTGTCATTGCTTGTTTCAATTTTATGTTGCTGAAGGGAAACTTTCCTGCCAGCTATACCAAAGATCTTGTGACACATTCCTGGGAGTTCCCTTTAATATTGCCTCCTATGCACTACTTACGATGATCGTCACTCAGATCTGTGGACTCAAAGCAGGAGAATTTGTCTGGACTGGTGGTGATGTACACCTTTACTCAAATCACTTAGAGCAAGTAAAATTACAGCTCTCTCGCCGAGGCGACATCCGCCCCATGCCAACCATGAAAATAAATCCAAACAAAATGAGCTTGGAAGATTTTACAATAGAAGATTTTGAATTGGTTGATTATAATCCCCACGATAGTATCAAGGCGCCAATCGCCGTCTAAAATTATGATTTCACTTATCGCCGCAATTGGTAAAAATAACGAACTCGGAAAAGGTAATGCTTTGATTTTTAGCATACCAGCAGACATGAAGCATTTTAGAAAAACTACCAAATTACACACAGTTATAATGGGCCGTAAAACTTTTGAAAGTATTGGTAAACCCCTGCCCGAACGCCGAAACATCGTTATAACCCGAAATGCAAGTTATAAAGTAAGAGGTGTCGAAGTAGCACACTCTCTAGCTGGTGCACTGGATTTACTGACCGACCAAGACGAAGAAATTTTTATTATCGGCGGAGCAGAGCTATATAAAGAAACCATGCCTATAGCTGATAAGCTCTATATCACCCACGTAGACGCCGAAGACAAAGATGCTGATGTATTTTTCCCAGAAATTATTCCGATAGTTTGGAACGAAGTCATCCACCAAGAACACAAAAAAGATACTGAAAATAAATACAATTACACTTTTTCTGTATACGAGAAGCTTATCTAGGGATCCTCGTCAGTCTTAACCCTAATGAAAACGTCTTTCCCGTCTGGGGATTTTGATTTCTTGTATTGTCTTTTTTTATTAATTTCTATTTTCCGAACTAGTTCTTTTTCTAAATCAAACCCCATAGTTTCACACATACCAAGTATAAATATCATTACATCAGCAAATTCTTCCGCTACCCCAGACTGATTTTTATTATGTTTTGAAAAAGCTTCTGAAAGTTCTTCGTGGGCACGACAGAACTCCAACGCTACATCCGTAGTATTAAACCCCTTTTCTAATTTATTTCTCATCACCTCCTTTTGTAATTCTTTCAAATCTACCATAAAATTATTGGTCTTTATATTTTTCTACTTCTTTATTTAAAATTTCTAATTTAACTCCAGCTTGCTTGAAAATAATCTTGGACTCCTTAGTAGCATGATAATCATTCATAGCAACCAACCTCACAATACCAGCATTAATAATGCTTTGCGAACATTTATAACAAGGAACCATTTTGCAATACATAGTACCACCCATTACGGATACCCCTACCCGGGCAGCATTATTAATTGCATTTTGTTCAGCGTGCGCAGTCCTTACGCAGTGCCTACTAATAGAACCGTCTTCATGGGTGACACTGTGCATCTGGTGACCAATCTCATCGCAATCTGGAAGCCCTACGGGCGCCCCCACATAGCCAGCTGAAAGCATTCTCTTGTCTTTTACAATTAATGACCCAGCTCTACCTCTATCGCAAGTACCTCTAGTACCTACAAGTTCGGCCATACTCAGAAAATATTCGTCCCATGAAGGTCTTTTACTTTTCTGTATCTTTTTATCAGTCTTTTTCACTCCCTTAATATACTCCTTAAAAATCAAAAAGCCAACACTTTCGTGTCGGCTTTTCTAAAGAGTTTATTTTACTTCAACCCACACATATTTTTCTGCTGAAAAATTGCCTGGGCACGCCTCGCCCCGTCGGGCTCCGGCCGATAGAAGTGAATTATTTCACTTCTATCCCCATTGATCGAGCCGATCCCGCTACAATGTTTATGATTCCTTCATCGTCCTTTGCGTTTAGGTCTACAAGTTTCTTCTTGCCGATCTCCAGTGCTTGAGCGCGAGTGATCTTGCCAGCCTTAGTCTTGGTATTTGTTCCTGAGCCCTTTTCTACGCCAGCGGCCTTGAGGATTAATCCTGTTACTGGTGGAGTTTTGATAACGAAATCATAACTTCGGTCTTCGTATACAGTGATAGATACACCCACCTTGTCCCCCGCCATCTTTGCAGTTGCAGCGTTAAACTTGGTAACGAAATCACCGATGTTTATACCCGCCTGTCCCAGTGCCGGACCTAGTGGTGGAGCTGGAGTAGCCTTTGCAGCCTGGATTTGTAATTTAATTTTCTTGGTTATCTTTTTTG
>CAYYKS010000067.1:0-2613 GCA_964469255.1 uncultured Candidatus Saccharibacteria bacterium
TTTGGCTAGGCATACTTACACCATAACATAAAAACCTTACTGAATTAAATAGGAGGCGTAAGCACCGTCATACGCACTTACTATTATCCTCATCGCCCAAAAGGAACCGAACATAGTCATAATTAGAAAATAAACCAATGTTTTATTTATCCTGTAACCCATAATATTATTATAACACTCACCTTGATTTTTGACATTATTTACTATATATTTTAGTGACTATGCGCCTATAGCTCAGCTGGTAGAGCAGATCCCTTTTAAGGATAAGGTCGTTGGTTCGATTCCAACTGGGCGCACAAATAGTTTAAAATACTTCCAGCAGGAACTGCTCAAAAGCAGCCTCCGCATCTTCCCCTTTTGTACGGGCTTCGGGTAGTAAGTAGCTTAGCCGTGCAGCAGAATTCTTGAGTTCTGGTTCTGAAAATTTACGAAAATCACGCTTTAATATCATGTCTTTGATCTTCCAAAAAAGCACCCCAATAATTTCTTCCATACCTACCCCACGGTCCATAGCCTGCCTGAAATACACCCACATATTCAATTTGTCTTTAGCACCAAAAGCATTAGCCACTAGGAAATTATCAAATTTTTCCTTTTTCTCTTTAGGTAATTCAAAAATATTTAGCTCGGCTCTCCCCTTTTTAAAAACATCTAGTATTAGTTTGGTCAGTTTACCTTCTAGAAAAATAAATTCACTTCCAGAGTTTCCCATCAAACTCAATTTATCTAAGATAAAATCCCGATTATCTTCATATTCGAGAATGCCCTCAAAAACCACGGTAGACTTAGGAGTAAAAAGGCCTGCCCCAGAATACAGGCTTTCTACTTGCAGTTTATTAAAATTGTTTCGATTTATAAAAAGAAGGTCAGCCTTGTTGGGTAGAGACTTTAAAAACTTTTCGTAAGCACTTCTTTTTGTCTTGGCATCGTCTCCGGTAAAAAGATATATCATCGCAGTTTCTAAAGCTTAACTTGTTTTTTGTATTCTAAATACGGAGTTCCATATTTCTTTGCTAAAATTGCTTCACCGCGACGCAAGAAAATAAACTTAGAAACAATAAAGGAAACTATAGTGGTGACAACCACAAAGAAAGCGTTGACTAGAATTCCAAACCCTAGTACTAAAAAGAAGAGCCCCCAGTGGGTAGGAGTACGAGTATAGCAGTAGGGCCCTTGGCAAAAAGTTTCCTTAGTCACATTCACTGTGTTTAATTTTTTAGAAGTATTCTGTGCCCAGAGTATCCCCACAGTAGCTAAAACTAAAAGAGTTATCCCAGCTGGCTCCGCAAAAGCTGTAGGAAAGAACTTGAAATGAAAGAATATGTCTAAAAAAACTCCAAATAAAAACAGGACGAAATAAGTCATGTACCCCTGGCTCATGGCGAAATGAACGTTTTCTGTTAGCTTCTTGTTTTGATTGGTTGTTTGGGGCTCCATTCCGTTTATAATACCACAATTTTGCTACTTTACTGAATCGAAATTGTCCCCCGCTCCAGAGTTTACCAGAAGCGGAATATCGGTTTTGTACTTCAAATATGAGCGCATCAGCACACCTTCCATGGCATTCTTGATTATTTGATCTGCATCTTTCAATACTGCCTCTTCCACCTCATAAACTAGCTCGTCGTGAATCTGGAGAACTAGGTGGACACGGTCTATAAGACCGGCTTTTTCCAAATCTTCGTTGGCAAATCTAATAGCGAGTTTAATGATATCAGCAGTAGCAGTTCCCTGAATCGGGGCATTGGTTGCGGTACGAATCGCCATACTTTTCAAAAAAGGAATTCTGGAATTTATATTAGGGAAAAATCTTTTTCTTCCAAATAAAGTTTCTGTATATCCATGTTTCGTAGCAAATTCTTTCACTTCTTCGAGGTAATCCCGCACACCCGAAAATTGTGTAAAGTAATCATCATAAAATTTTTGCGCTTCTTCCCGAGTACCTCCCAGATTTTTTCGAAGTGCTGTCACCCCCATGCCATAAATAATTCCGAAGTTTATAACTTTAGCCTTGCGTCGCATTTCCCTATCTACCTTATCTATCGGTACTCCAAACACCGCCGAAGCTACTCCGGCATGAATGTCTTCCCTATCTCTAAAAATTTGCGTCATCTTCTCGTCGCCCGAAAGCATAGCTGCTATACGAAGCTCTACCTGACTATAATCAAATGCCGCTAGCTTGTGGCCCTTACTTGCTACGAACCCACCACGGATTCTTCGTCCAAGCTCGGATTTTATAGGTAAATTTTGCAAATTTGGATCAAGCGAAGCAAAACGTCCGGTGGTAGTACCGTTTTGAATAAAATTTGAATGTAGGCGACCGTCTTCTTTTACCATTGTCGGAATTACGTCCACATAAGTAGAAACCAATTTCTGGAGTTCGCGATAGCTCATGATTTCCGTAATGATGGGATTTTCTTCTTCCAGTTCTTCTAGAACTGAAACTTTCGTCGACAAAGCCCCGCCCGCACTTTTCTTCTTAGATTTAATTCCCATTTTAACAAACAAAACCTCCCCAAGTTGTTTTGGAGAATTAATATTAAACTCTGTGCCTGCTAGTTTATATATTTTTTTAGTAAGCTCGTCCAAACTTTTATGATACTCCTTTGATAG
>CAYYKS010000068.1:0-2592 GCA_964469255.1 uncultured Candidatus Saccharibacteria bacterium
CGCGCGTGCGAAGGCTGTCGTGAAGAACACCATCAACGACATCCTCGCGGGGATCGTCGGATGCCTGAAGCTCCTCTCGAGCGGAGAGGCGATCACCATCGGCGCCACGGACGGCACCGAGACACCGTCGGAGTCCAGCGACGTGTTCGACGGATACATCGATGGTGACTTCAAGAACTGGGGACTGGATGTCCCGAGTGCACCATCACCCAAAGTTGCCGTCGAGGTTTACGAAATGATCGAGGATGCCGATTTCAAGAAGATGTTCGGCGGCTTCGGTGAGAACCTCGATCGTTTGCGTTTCTCCTGGCCGCAGGTCAAGTCCTTCGCCAAGACGAACCGCAAGTGGTTGCGTACCGAAGGCTACGCGACCTTCATCCCGTTCACCAAGGCGGGTGAATCGGTCAACGAAGACAAGAGTAATCTCTTCGTTGCCAGCGTGCGCGTCGACGGCGGTCGCCTCAAGGTGAGCGTGGGCCGGTTCTCGCACGCCTTCGTCTGGATCGGCGAGTTCCGGCATCGCGTCGTGGTTCCGCAACTGTAACTTGTTCTCCTATCTGAGCCCCGCGCTAGTAATGCCGGCGCGGGGCTCGCAATCAATGCGCCGTTTCACTTTGTGAACGGTGTGTTTTTGATTTAGACTCTTTGATTCTTTTATACTTTGACCCTTTCCAATTTTTTTAATATACTACATCTGCAATCAGGAAATGCTTGCGGTCACGACTTCAGGCCACGCTTGCTTAAAAACTAATTTGAGAGTTCTCTCGGCACAGCTTGGAGAAGAGTAAATTCTTTTTTAAAACAAAAAATTAAAAGTTGGTGCGGTAAACTGGTGGACTTTGATGTCCAAAATAATATTCAGCACGATCTCTGGTATGTAATATTCTTAGGTCGGCAGTGAAACAGATAGTTTATCGCACGATTCTTCGTTGCCAACGTGAACGTCAACGACGGTCGCCTCAAGGTGAACGTGAACCAGTTCTCGAACGACAACGTCTGGAACGGCGAGAACCGGCATCGCGTCGTGGTTCCCGAAACTCAGCGTTTCTCCTCTGCCTAGTGCAGGGGAGTTTTCTTTTCTTTATTCTCTAGGCCTTTCTTCCAGCCGCCCAACATTCGGCCAATTTCTTCTAAGTTCTCTGAGAGTGTGGAATATTTTTCATTTGGGATGCATTTATTCTCCCAAGCGATTTGTAAAAAGAATTTTATTCCATCGAGTTTGGAGATTGCTATAATTAGACGAGAAGTTTTAGTTTCTGTTGGTAGATACAAAGAAATAAAAATGTTTTCTAAAAGACCAAGAAAGTAATCTTCAATTTTTCCACCCAGTACGTACCTATGTGCTTTAGGAAAGTCGTTATATATTTTAAACCAGAGAGTGTAGGCCGTTTTTGCCTTTAGAAGCGCTGAAGGCGCTGCGGGGGGGGGGTCTGACTACTATGAAGAAGTTTATTCATATATACGATACTATCATAACTACGGAAAAGCTGCTCAAGGCTTGGCAGGAGTTTCTACGCGACAAGAAAGGGAGAAACGATGTGATATTATTTCAAGCCAAATTAATGAGCAACATATCTTCTCTTCATCAAGATCTTAAAAATAAAACATATACACACGGAGAATATCACGCATTTAATATCTCCGATCCAAAGCCAAGGATAATACATAAAGCGGTAGTCAGAGATCGGTTGCTGCACCATTTAATGTATCAAGAACTCTATGAGTATTTTGACAGTAAATTCATCCACGACTCATACTCCTGCCGAGTAAACAAAGGCACCCATAAAGCTATGGAAAGATTCAAGATGTTTGCTGGTAAGGTCTCTAAAAACAACACTAAAACCTGCTGGATATTGAAGTGCGATATCCGAAAGTTCTTCGCCAACATAGACCATGAAATATTAAAGCAAATTCTAGAAAAACATATCAAAGATCAGAATATTATTTGGCTCCTTGGGCAGGTTATAGACAGTTTCCAACCAAATCATATTTACGCTATAGCTGATATAAGAAAAGGCTTACCACTAGGTAATTTAACTTCTCAGCTTCTAGTAAATGTGTATATGAATGGGTTTGATCAATATATCAAACGAGAACTCAAGATTAAATATTATATACGATATGTGGACGATTTTGTGATATTAAGCGAGGACAAAAAATATTTAGAAGATTTGCTACAATATATCGTAGTATTTTTGGAAGAAAAATTAAAACTACAACTTCACCCAGACAAGGTCTTCATCAAGACCCTTGCCTCTGGCGTGGACTTTCTGGGCTGGGTGCATTTTCCCAGGCATAGAGTATTACGTACGGCGACAAAGAGACGGATGCTGAGAAATCTACGAGACAATCCAAGTGAGGAATCCAAGCAATCGTATCTGGGAATGTTGTCACACGGGCATACTAATAAGTTGAAAAGAGAGGTTGAAAGTCTTATAATACAAGAATGAACAACGAACAAATATCAATGCTGGACTTGATGGGCAAGCTTTACCATAACTTCAACGCTCGCTCTATGAAGGACGCTACTATTGCTTTTAAAAAGCATCTAGATGAAGGCGGCAAGATGCTGGTAGCCATGGGTGGAGCTAT
>CAYYKS010000069.1:0-2555 GCA_964469255.1 uncultured Candidatus Saccharibacteria bacterium
GTATATGAGCCCAAGGTCTTTTGTGAAAATAGAATAGTGCCTTCCCGTCTCCCCGAAGTTCTTACTGCTCAGTATTATTCCCTCAGTATGATAAATGTGATGCATTCGTGCACTTATTTTATCATGAATCCTCGTAGTTCTTCTATTATAGGTGCTACCGCTTCGTCTGTTATATCTTCAGGCTTTATTTTGCATTTAGCAAAGATTTGTTTTTCAATTTCGGCTCCGCAGGCAACCAGATTTTCATGCTGTTCTTCTTGACCTGTGTTTAGGTCTTTGTATCTCAATCTCCCGTCTTCCATTCTATCTAGATATGGAACAACTCCATGCGGACTGACTCTATTATCAGAGTAAACTGCAATTTTAATTGCAAAATCATCTCCATCACGATGTCCTTGCATCAATGGGAAATCAACTCCATCTACAATGGAAACAACTTCATCAGATACTCCAATTTCTTTTGCAATTTGCACAGAAGCCTTGTGCTCATCTTTACCATATTTAGCTATGTATTCGTCTTTTACGCTTTGCCAATATGGTACACCCTCTGGTTCAAAAAATTCTGGAAACAAATCCATCTTAAATTTGATTATGTTGCCCATGTCGTGTATCAGGCATGCAGTTATTACATCTTGTTTAGAAACTGACGCACTCAAATTATCACATATGATAGACCCGACTGCTGCTACTCGAAGCATATGCAGTTGCAAGCTAGGTTGAATTTTGTATTTCTTGTATATGTCAGAAATAGGCATCGCCATCTTGTCTCCTGGATTAAGACCAAGAGTCTTTCTTCTCTCCTGCAACTCGCGGATAAATTCACGGTATTCCCCTTCGGCCTTGAGTGCTGGAGTTATATTTGTATCGAGTTCCACTTCAGTCGCAATATTTTTATCGGAGACTACTTCCTTCACATTGAGTTCATCTTTGATGAGTTCTAAATATTCACCTGACAAATTTACACTTTCTAATTTGAACTTCAGTACAGAAAGTGGTTGTTTGACTGGTATTTTTAATTTCTGCCTTGCTTCTAACCCAAGCGACACGATATTTCTCACTACCTGCATATTTCCAAGCAATTTATCCTTACCAAATGAAAATAATTTGAAAGGTTTTGTAGGTATGCTTTCGAGGTGTACACTTTCAGCATCATTTTCATTTTTTAGTCTTTGCCATATTTCCTCTGAAGAGAATGGCGCAAAAGAAGCTAGGACTTTTGATATATTCCTCAGAATAAAATATAAAGTGGCTTTGGCATTTACATCACCATCTTTGATTCTTTCTCGGCTACGTCTCAAATACCAAGTAGAAAGATCGTCCACAAATGGCTCTATCGGTCTTGTAGCTTCTACTACATCATATGTTTCCATCCCCTTGGTTGACTCTTCTAGGGTTTGATAGAAACGCTCTATAATCCATTGATCAAGTACGTCACTACTTTTTGGCGCATATTCTTTCTCTAGGCTTTTATCTCTGTATAGTTCATAGAAGGCTAGCACATTGAAAAGCCTACCAATAACCTTACTCGCGATGTCTTGCACTGCTTTCTCTGAAAAATTTGCGTCCTCCCCTTTCATAAGGTTTGAAGACATCAGATAAAGGCGTAAAGGATCCACTCCGTACTTGTCGATAAATATCCAAGGGTCTGGATAATTCATTTTTGACTTAGACATTTTTTCGCCATCTTCAGCGCGAAGTGTGCCGGTGGTTACCACGTTCTTGAATGCTGCCTTACCGAAAAGCATTGTGGACACGGCATGTGTATAGTAAAACCAGGTTCTAGTCTGAGCTATGTACTCGGCGATAAATCCAGCTGGAAAATTATTCTTCTGCCAGTCTTTATTTTCAAATGGAAAATGATCTTGCGCAAAAGGCATGGAGCCAGATTCAAACCAGCAATCTAGCACTTCGGGTATACGCACTGCGTTTCCTCCACAGGAGCAGATGAGTTTTATGTCATCTATATATGGGCGATGCAGGTCTAATTCATAATTTTTATTGTGAGGTAGGGATACAAATTCTTTTTGTTCATGCACTGATCCAGGCGCTGCCTTGGCTGCAGTGGAATGATAATACTCTTCAGATTCTTTTTGACTCATCGCATCTACCGCAGGCGGAAACATTTCAAGAACGATTCCGTGCGATATTACAAGGATATTTTCGTTTTTATATTTCTCATTAATATCGTAGATAAATGCACCCACTCTATTCTTTGCATCTTGAATACTCTCGCCGTTTGGAGCCCTCAAATCAAATTTCCAGTCAGGACTCTTAACAAAACCCCAATAACCTTCTTTTGGCTTATCAGAAAATTCTCCGAAGTTTAATTCTTCTATACGGTCATCATATGTTATGTCTTGCACTGGAAAACCAATTTCTTTGGCTACTATCTCTGCAGTTTCGCGGGTTCGCAAAAATGGTGAACAAAAAATCTTTGTGATTTTTTTACCCTTAATTTCATTTGCCGAGTTTTTTGCTTCGACCTTACCTTTTTCAGTCAGATGGTTTTTGTTTCTATCATAGGAATAAATGCTCTTAACATTATTTTCTGACTC
>CAYYKS010000070.1:0-2545 GCA_964469255.1 uncultured Candidatus Saccharibacteria bacterium
TTTATTCTTCTTTTGGTGGAAGGTCGCGGCCGGCCCAAACATTACTGGTGCCTATCTTGTCATTTCCAGAGGCTTTGATGTAAAGGAAGAGTTGCATCTTGTAAGCTACGGCATTTTTCAAAGCACTCATCAGATGCATAGCTAGTGGTGCAGAGTTGCCCCAGATGGTGGATTCTTTTTTTAGGTCTTCATCGGTCAGGGCGCTTACTGAATCTGTCGCAAACTTTATTTGTGCATCCATTTTTTCTTGGAAATTTTCAAATGTAACTAAATCTTTATTTTTTGAAAGCTCTATGTAAACATTTTGATCACCAGCTATGTACGAAGTGATAGCTGTTTGAAAAGTGTGACCTAGGTACTGCATGAGCTCCAGAGTAGAACGCTGGGCAGGGGTCGGGCGGTAATCTAACTTTGATGTATCAACTTTTTCCGCCAAGTGTTTGATAATATTTAACTCGTGAACCAAACTCGCGATAAATTGTTCTTTTGTAATCATAGACGAATAGTATAGCACAGAGTATTTAATAAAATATATTTTTATGCTATAGTAGATAATTAATTATGGAAAATCACATAGAAGGTAAGAAGTCTGTAACGGCTGCACTCTTTGGGAATTTTTTCGTCACGATAATCAAAACACTGGTTTTCTTTGTGACTGGCTCCACCAGTATGTTTGCCGAGGCGGTGCACAGCTTTGCCGATACACTCAATCAATCTTTGCTCCTGATAGGAATCAGGCGGTCCAGAAAACCGGCGGACAATGCGCGGGGGTATGGGTATGGAATCGAAAGATTTTTCTGGTCTTTGATTTCGGCTTGCGGAATTTTATTCATCGGCTCTGGAGTGGTGATATACCACTCGATCGAAACCCTCATCCATGGATCAGTGGTGGCGCCGGACTTTAGTTTTCTCAGTATGACGGTGCTAGTGATAGCACTGGTGGTAGAAGGTATAACGCTGTGGTATGCACTGCGAGAACTTCGAAAAAAAAGAAAGTGGTCAATGGAAATGTTTGAAGATGCGGACCCGATAGTGCTGGCTATAGTTTATGAAGACTCGGTGGCGGTGGTGGGTGTGTTTATCGCACTTATGGCGCAGTGGCTGGCACATATTACTGGGAACCCAGTGTATGATGCGGTGGGGGGACTCTTGGTAGGTATCGTACTCGGATTTTTGTCTGTGATCCTCATCATAAAGAATCATCAATATATAATCGGGAAAGCTCTCAGCAAAGATATAACTGATGAAATAATCGAAACATTGGAGGCGGATCCGTGCGTGGAGAAAATAATTGAATTTAAATCTGTAGCTATCGACATCGGCCGGTACAGAATATTTGCCACGGTGGAATGGAATGGTTCGCCTTTGTACGAGGAAATATATGAGGCTGGGGATTTGAAAGAGGAATTTGATGAAGTGAAGAAGGACTTTAAAAAATTTGCCAAGCTGATGTTCCGAACTACGGACCGCATACCGAGACTAATAGGGAACCATATCGATACTATAGAAAAAAATATCGTGGAAAAATTTCCGCAGGTGGCTTATGTGGACATAGAGATTAATTAATTTCTTGATATAATATATAAATGTTTAACATACTTAAAAATTGGATTGTTTCGGCGCTTATTATCGTGGGAGTGGCATACCTTTTGCCGATGGTCGGGGTGGGAGTATCTGTGGCTAGTTTTGTGGTGGCACTAAAAGTGGCGCTGGTGCTGGGGCTCGTGAACGCGATCATCCGACCGATAATTTTATTTTTTACTTTACCGCTGACTATTTTAACTCTCGGACTGTTTGTGTTCGTGGTGAATGCGTTGATGATCATGCTGACGGCGTCACTGATCAATGGATTTATCGTGGAGGGATTTGTGTCGGCTTTGATATTTAGCTTGGCGTTATCATTTTTCAATAACCTACTAAAAAGTGGGGGACGAAGAGGAGAAAGGAGTGGAAGGGTTTACGAGAAATCTGAAATCAAAGATTAGTTTTCTCTATAGTTTTTTTGTGTTATCTTATTACAGGCGTATTCGTACCTCGAAACGATTTTTAATAAACCACTTTTGTACTAACCTTTAAGGAGAAAAAAGATATGCCCGTTGTGTTGAGGGAAGAGCAAGTCGAGAGGCTCAAGGGATGCCAGGTGTTGATAATTAAAGGTGGCAGAGTCAGCGTGACGCAAACACTTGGGGTCCATTATCGTCAAGGTGGACTGCTGATTTTTTCTGAGTGGATAGCCGGCATGGAGGAAGGAAGGTGGGTGCAACGTCTCACCTGCCAATCCCTTTTCTTGCTTGGTAACTACACTGAAATTCCTCCAGAGGGATACGCTCAGTTTCATATGCAATGCATAGAGACTGGTTCGGAAGTGATAGTGTTCAGGCCTGGAGTCCTCCCCGTCAAGACGGATCAGGTTGGACTACCCACCGCCAACATCTAGGGCCAGCCGCACGAAGACTTCGGTCTTCGTGCGGCTCTACTTTTTATACTAATTCCAAAGATTTTAATAACACTTCGAGTTCTTTGCCTTTTATTTCGCGGTGGGCAC
>CAYYKS010000071.1:0-2522 GCA_964469255.1 uncultured Candidatus Saccharibacteria bacterium
TCTGATGGGCGGAGACAGAACACTAACTCGTTGCTCGGAAGCCACTCGAAGCCGGACAACGCGATATTGAAGTTCAGCCACAAACCGTCGTCGCCGCGTTCGAGTAAGAACACGCCCGGGCTGCCAACACGATCTGCCATTTGCTTCATACCAATATATAACCATTCGTTCATAGGCTGGTCTTGATATTTAAGTCTGTAATTAGGCCCAGTGTCTGGAGAGCATAATTCCAAGCCTAATTCTTTGGCACGTGCATAGATTTGATCAGTAGTAGCGGAGCTATTAAAACCTAAATCACCGACAGTAAGCCTGATCAAAGTAATTTTTTCTCTGTTTTTACTCGCCACAAAATCATGACTCTTCATCATATCTTTTGCATAATCAAAGATTTTATTACCTGCGTTTTCTAGCTCGCGAGTTAATTGACTAGCATCTTTACCTCCAATTTCTAAATCTTCTCTGCGAATTTTCTTGTCTGAAAATGAAGTGTAAACATGTTCAATATTTGCGGGAAGTTTTTGCAAGACTCCGGGTTCGAGTGGTCCGACATAGGCTTTAGTCTTGGCAGTGATTTCATTTGGCACGTGAGAGATTTCGGCTTTGGTGCAATCAAAAATTACTAGCATGTCTTCTTCTATATTTCTGTCTCGACGAATTTCTTCAACACGTGGATCTCTCGAATAACCAAATCCTTCGATTTTAGAGTTAGTTTCATATAAAAACAATAGGTCATCTTTAGTAAAAGGTTTTCCCTCTTCTCTTTTCTTTTCTAGGGCTGTTAGTATCTTCATGTCGGAGCTTTTCTTTTTATATACCTCCGCTTCACTGCCAAATTCTCCAAGTTTTGCGTCCAGTGCCTCTTGCATGATTGGTTCTACTCCTTGGTGCGGTAAAATGCCTCGTACTTCACCAATCTGTTTGTCACCGTTCATACGGATAGCCAGACGTGGTTGTGTAGGATTATTGTTTGCATCGTAAGTATAATATACATAAAAATCTCCAGATTTTATCTGCGCTTCGGCCGTGGAGCGACCAGCAGTACACCAACCAGTTCCTTTACCCTCTAGAGAACTATATAATTTTTCAGCATCGCCATCTTTTCCTTGTTCGTACTTTTTCCATTCCCCTTTTACTTGCTCACGACCTTCCATTGAAGTCGCCAGAGATTTGGATATTAGTTCTGCGTACAGAGTTGGGAATTTCTTAGAAAATTGTTCTTTAACTTCTTCCTCTCTTAATGTCTTGTTATCTTCTTTTACTTTTTCATAAAGATCGGCGATTTGAGCTAATGGTTCACGATAAATATCAGGGTATGGAGCTACTGTACTATCAGTACGTTTTTTAAATTCTCCTCGTTCTTTGTCGAATTGAGAAAGTTTTATAATATTTTTCCATACGAAAAATTTAAACCATGGTGGGTATACGGCGTCATTTGAAGTTAGATAGTTTATCCAGGCATCGAGGGAAGCTCGCTGATCTTCGATGGCTGTCGCCATCATTCGCTCGCGAACATCTTCGGGTATGTGTTCCACCGCCTGTCCGCGTTCTCGGGCTACGCGTTGCTGAAGTTCAAAGTAACTTTCAGGAAAATTCTCGGGCTTGATTATAAGTTCGTCATATATTTTGTCTCGAAACATTTCCAGATTTCGATCACGTTTCTTTTCGTCAGGGTTGAGAAAGATATTCTCCAGACGATCCATATAGGCTTCGATACGATCAATAGGATCGTTTGGTACTCGTTCTCCAGTACGTTTTTCTTGCCGTTTTACGGCTCTATTTACTTCAGGAGATGTTTGAAGTTCAGGGTTCTTCAGGTGAAGAGGATGCTTTTCCATACTATTATTGTATAACTTCTCGAACTATTTTACCATCTTCGAGATACACAATACGATTGCAATATTTTGCATATTCTTCTTCGTGGGTGACCATGATTATGGTCTGCCCTGCTTGGTGCAATTCCTGAAAAAGTTTAATCACAGACTGACCAGACACTGTGTCGAGGTTTGCAGTCGGTTCATCGGCAAAGAGAATCTTTGGCTCGTGGGCCATAGCTCGAGCGATAGACACTCTCTGTTGTTCTCCACCGGAAAGCTGGCTCGGCTTGTTCCCTACTCTATGTAAAAGCTCTACCCTTTC
This sequence comes from uncultured Candidatus Saccharibacteria bacterium, assembly GCA_964469255.1. Taxonomy (GTDB): domain Bacteria; phylum Patescibacteriota; class Minisyncoccia; order Phycocordibacterales; family UBA9973; genus UBA9973. Next base: position 2,137 of record CAYYKS010000071.1, read on the forward strand.
TAAAATTTTTCTAGAAACATTTTCAGCTTCTTCATGACTCAATCCTTTCATTAAGAGCGGGATCATCACATTCTCAAGTGCTGTGAGTTCTGGAATCAGAGCATAGTCTTGAAACACGTAACCCAAATCAAGCAACCTCATCTGAGTGCGCTCTTCAGTAGCCAGAGATTCGGTATTTACTCCAGCTATCACAATCTCTCCACCTGTCGGGTGATCGAGTAAACCTATCTGATACATTAGTGTTGATTTACCAGCACCAGACTTACCCATGATGCCCAAGAATTCTCCTTCCTTTACTTCCAAATCAATACCCCGCAAGACTTTTGTCTCTACGTCTTTGGTTTGAAAACTCTTTGTCAAATTTTTTATAGTAATTATGTTTGTCA
>CAYYKS010000072.1:0-2450 GCA_964469255.1 uncultured Candidatus Saccharibacteria bacterium
GGTAAAACGAGTGAGCACTGTTCCGATCATTTGAGGGAAAAGTAATATTGAAAGCGCAAAGATTATCGGAATAACCCCAGCTTGGTTTACGCGAAGTGGAAGGTAGGTAGATCCCCCGCCGTACACCTTCATGCCTCGCACGCGCTTGGCATAAGTAACTGGTATCGGGCGCTCGGCTTCGGTGATAGTGACAATAGCGGCAATAGTAAGAACACCAGCTACAGCAAATCCAACCAGCATAGGAATTTGAGATGGATCAAAAGTAAATATCATCTCACTGATTTGTACAGGAAGACGAGAAACGATACCAGCAAAGATGATGATAGACACACCGTTTCCGATACCGAATTCTGAAATAAGCTCACCTATCCACATAGTAAGGATTGCTCCGGCTACTACGATAAGCAAGTTTAAAATTCTGTCAAAAGAAGTGATTTCAAGTAAAATACCTTGCTTCTCAAGAAGAGAAAGCAACGCGAAGCCTTGGACAGCAGCTAGAGGAACTGTAAGCAAACGAGAGTATTGGGTAAAACGCTTCCGGCCAGCTTCCCCTTCTTCGTGATATATCTTCTTCAAGCTTGGGACCATGATAGTCAAAAGCTGCATGATAATAGAACCCGTGATGTAAGGTCCTACTCCAAGCATGATGATAGAAAGGTTTGAAAGCCCGCCTCCAGAGAAAATGTTTAAAATACCAAAGAATTGGTTATTGGAAAGGAATCTTTGCAACGCCAAAGAATCTATCCCCGGGATTGGAATAGTAGACAGCATTCGGAAAACTACGAGCGCGAAAAGTACGAACAAAACCTTTTTTCGCAATACTCGGTCTGTCCACATCAATTTAATTTTATTAAAAAATGTCTGCATCTTGGTCTTACTTCTTTATGACGATCTTTCGGCCTTTCACTCCTAGACGCTTTCGTATTTCAGAAAAGCTTTCTCTTTTTTCACCATTCATGAGAACCTTGTCTACTCTTAGAACCTTAGCCTTCTTTACAGAATTGAATTGGTATCCTCGGTTCTTTGGTAACTTCTTTATGATATCACGAAGTTCTGGTCGGCGCTTGTTACCCGCACGAGCTGTCTGACCCTTGCCTCCTCGTCCTGAAGTCTTGGCATGTTTGCCACCTCGGCCTACTAGGCGGTCTCTTTTGTTCTTATGAAGTCTTTTTAATGTATGTATTTGCATATCAGTATTTTATATTATTTTACTGCTACTTCTACAGCTCCCGCTGCAGTAGCTGCTTCTTTGGCTTCGGCCATATCAGCAACGAACTTTGCGTGTTTGTCTGAGATCGGGAGAAGTGCGGCCATAACAGCTTTCGCATTGTTCAATTTGTTCTTACTGTTTGAAACGATCTTGCCTGTGATATCACGCATACCTGAAATCTTGATAACATCGCGAATAACAGAACCAGCTACTAGGCCTCGGCCTTTGTTTGGAAGAAGGCGAACTTGTGAACTAGAAAACTTTGCAGAAAGTTCGTGAGGGATAGACATAGTCTTGGTAAGTTTTAGCTTGACCATATTCTTCTTTGCATTTCGAACTGCCTTGTTGATAGCTAGTGCTGTATCTCCAGCCTTACCTAGGCCGAGCCCTATAGCACCTTTTTTATCTCCAGCGATTAGTGAAACAGAGAAAGAGAATCGACGTCCTCCAGCTACCACACGAGTAACACGGCGGATGCTGATGATCTTTTGATCGAACTCAGGCTTTGGTCGTCCAAAAGAAGAACCTCCTCGTCGTGGGCCTCCCTTTCGGTCTCCTCCTCTTGGTGAGTTATTATCTCTTGTGCTATTTGCTCTTGGGTTTTGTGTTGGGGTATCCATATATTTATATTAAAACTTTAGTCCGCCTGCACGTGCTTCGTCTGCGACCAGCTTGATGCGTCCTGTATATTTGAATCCGTTTCGGTCGAAAATAACTGAAGAAATCTTTGCGCCCAAACACGCTTCAGCTACTAGCTTGCCTACTTGCTTTGCGCGTTCAGTCTTTGCACCTTTAGTTATCTTCTTATCACTTGCAGACACGAGAGTCTTACCCGCCATGTCATCGATAACTTGAGCGTAGATGAATTTGTTTGAACGGAAAACAGAAAGACGTGGGCGTTCTTTCGTACCCAAAATCCTTGCTCGGATCTTTTTCTTTAGTCTTATTCTTTTGTCTGTTTTGTTTTGCATTTTACTTTATAACTTTTAACTTTCTACTTTAAACTAAACTGTCTTCTTACCTTGCTTACGTCTGATAACCTCAGTATCGTAGCGCATACCCTTACCTTTATATGGTTCTGGTTTCTTTAGCGCACGTACTCCTGCTGTGAAGCTACCTACTAATTCTTTGTCGATACCAGTGATAGTGATGTTGTTCTTGTCTGCTGTAGCGGTGATACCTTCAGGAATAGGAACGATAACTGGGTGAGAAAAACCAAGAGCAAAATGAAATTCTTTTC
>CAYYKS010000073.1:0-2434 GCA_964469255.1 uncultured Candidatus Saccharibacteria bacterium
GTGGAGGAACAAACACTCCGCTAGGTACTACTGCTGCTCATACAACTATTGCCAGTGGAGGAGCTCTTGATTTAAATGGTTTTACTTTGGGTACGGCGGAGCAAATATCATCACTAGCTGGAACAGGTTTTGGCGCTTCGGGTAGTAGTAATATGGGTGCACTCATGAATAGTTCAGGAAGCTCAGCGAGCTATAGTGGAAATATTGTGATGGGTGCAGCGGGGCGTATAAATGCAGATGCCGGAGCAATGACGCTCAGTGGTACTATCTCTGGAAACAACGCGCTAACTTTTGGTGGGTTTAGTAATATTACTTTTTCTGGAGTGAGGTCTGGTACTAGTACTATAGTTAAAGACGGAATAGGTACACTCACGCTTTCAAACGGTAGTTCTTCATATACAGGTGTAACTACAATCAGTGCTGGTACAGTAAAAATTGGCGCAGCTTCAGTCGGTGGTACAAATTCTCCACTAGGTACAACTGGTGGTGCTACTACTGTAGCCTTGGGGGCTCGGCTGGATATAAACGGATTTAATCTTGGAATAGCCGAGCCACTTACTCTAAACGGTGTTGGTTATGGACTCGGTGATTTTGCTTCGGGTGCACTCATGAATAGCTCTGGATCATCGGTGACATATAGTGGACTCATTACCCTTGGTACGACTGGTGTTTTAATTAAGGCTGATTCTGGAAACATAAGTTTGACTGCAGCAGGTACAATTTCAGGCGCTACCTTTGCTTTGACTCTTGGAGGAACAGGTACTGGAACTTTAGCAAGTATTATTGGTACTACCACTGGAACAGTTACCAAAATCGGAACTGGAGATTGGACACTATCTGGTGCTAGTACTTATACAGGGGCCACTACCATAAACATGGGAACACTCAAGCTAGGTGCTACTGGTGGTACTACAAATACACCACTCGGTACTGCTGGTACTGGTACTACGGTTCTAAGCGGAGGAGTTTTAGATTTGAATGGTTTTACTCTTGCCAACACTGTGACCTTTGAAGGACTAACCATCAATGGGCGTGGAATAAATAATGGTGGTGCACTTATAAATAGTGCTGGAGGTACTAGGAGTTGGCCCGGTACTGTTGCCCAAGCCACTGATTCTCGTATTGAAATTTCTTCTGGAACAACTACTATAACTGGAGCAGTTACTGGTGCTTTTAATCTTTACGTCGGTGGAGCAGGGAACACTACATTTAGTGTTGCCACTGGTACAGCAGGACTTTCTTTAACAAAACAAGGTGCTGGTACGCTCACTATAACTGGTACGAATACACACACTGGAGCGACTCGTGTTGAAGGCGGAACACTTGCTTATGCTGCGGCGACAACTATGGCAGCCACACCACTGACAGTTCTCGGCGGTACTTTTAATAGTGGTGCAAATGCCGATACTATTGGTACGGTGACACTTGTTGGTGGAACTATCGCAAACTCAGCTGCATTGACTGCGGCCACTAGTTATACTATGGAAGCTGGAACAGTGAGTGGAATTTTGGCGGGAGCAATTCCTTTTACAAAAAATACAAACAATACTGTTACTTTGACTGGTGTAAATACTATTAGTAGCACGACTGTGATAAATGCGGGCACACTGACAATAAGTGGATCGGGTTCGGCAGTAAGCACCGCACCTACAATTAACTTGGGTGGAACTCTTACACTCGATAACTCTGCCACAGCTGTGGCTAGTCGTATTGGTGATGCTGTCGTCGTCACTATGCACGGTGGTAATTTTAATTTTATTGGTAATGCTGCAGGTGCATCTTCGGAAACTATTGGGCAGTTGGCCTTTACGACCGGGCACAATATTGTAACTGTGACTCCTGGTGCAGGCGGATCAACAACTCTCACTGTTGCAAATAACCCTGGATTCAATAGAACAGCTGGTGCGACAGTTCTGTTCCGTGGAACAAGTTTAGGTTCAAATGCCGCAGCAAACGTGTCTACACTCGTATTTACTACACCACCGACTTTAACTGGCGCAGGAGGAGCATCAAACTCAGCAACCGTAAGTATTATAAAAGGTGCTTTTGGTGATAGTTCTCTTTCTGGTACAGGTAGTGACATGGTCACATACCAAGGTGGAACAGGTCTTAGACTTTTAAATGGTGCTGGTTTTACCGGAGAATACTCTGGTGATATTCAAACCGCAAATGCAAATGTGAAGTTGACGGCAAATAGGGCAGCGGCGGCGGTAAATACAAACTCACTCATTTTAAACGGTTTTGATATTACGAATCCTGGTGGTGCTATCACTATGCCTATGGCCTCTGCATCACTCGCGGGGAATATTTTAATAAATTCAGCGAATAATATCGCTGGAGCAAATACAACTCTGGGTATAACTACTTTTGAACTTCCTGTTTTAGCCACAGCAAACTCTACTATCTCTGCTACTATAGGAACGGCGACTACAGG
>CAYYKS010000074.1:0-2429 GCA_964469255.1 uncultured Candidatus Saccharibacteria bacterium
GTGACCGCAGTTTTACTATTTCCGAGACTCCGACTTTTGCTTGTAGTTACGCACCGGCAACTGATGGTTGTACTTATATTCCGGGTCCGAATTACAATTCAAAGACTGGATGTGGCATGGTGTTGAGTTGTGAACCAGAAAGAAATCCTGGTTTTGCTTGTAGTTACGCACCGGCAACTGATGGCTGTACTTATACCCCGGGCCCCAATTATGATTCACGTACTGGATGTGGCATGGTGTTGAGCTGTCAGACAGGTACAGTTCGGGGTGCAGAAGCATATAATTTTACACTTCTACTCAAAAAGGGCTCAAGCGGAAATGAAGTTATGGAATTGCAGAAATTTCTAAATGGTGCTGGCTACGGTTCGGTATTTGCAGATGGAAATTTTGGCTCTGGAACTGAATCAGCTGTGATCAAATTTCAACTGGCACATGGATTGAAGGCTGACGGGGTAGTGGGTTCAGGAACTCGAGCATTACTCAATAAATAAAACTTACCAAATGTTTACAAAAATCACCCTTTGATGGGTGATTTTTGTTGGCTTGTCTTTTCCTGACGAAAGCATAGAATAGGTGAATGGAAATTCTGGGAAAAATACTGGGGACTCCGGCGCGGGTGAAAATAATGAGATTGTTTTTACTTAACAAAGGGAAAGGTTTCAAAATAGCTGATATTGCAAAACGTAGTCGAGTGGCAGGAAATTCTGCTCGCTCTGAACTGAGAATACTGGCTAGCGCTAGCTTCATAAAGAAAAAGTCACCATCATCTAACGAATGGGTATTTAACCCTGTATTCAAATATAGTAGAGAGTTTGAAGATTTGTTGTTTAGGTCTGACACCATGAACAACGAGTACATTACTGGTACTTTTAAAAAAGTGGGTAAGATAAAATTATTGGTTACCTCTGGAGTTTTTATAAAGAACACTGATAGTAGGGTAGATATCCTGATCGTGGGTGACAAACTAAATAGAGTCAAAATCGAAGAGGGCATCAAAAAACTGGAGGCAGAGCTCGGAGCCGAGCTTTCCTATGCTGTATTTGAAACTAAAGAGTTTCTATATCGTCTGAGCATGTACGACAAGCTAATCCGAGACATACTAGACTTCCCCCACGAGGTGGTTGTTCAGGCTAAAGAGTTATCCACACAGGCTTTAAAAAACACCTAATTATTAGGTATAATTAAGGTATAGCACTTTATAAGGTCGAACTTTAAAGTAATATTAATAGTAATGGTTTTTTATAATTTATGAATAACATTTGGCTTTCATGGGGTGATGTTTTCAATGCATCCCTGCAAGATTTGTGGTGGGGCTTTATTCAGTTCACACCAAAATTTATAGTGGCAGTAGTTCTGTTTATGGTCGGATGGCTTTTGGGTAACGTTGTGGCTCGAGCTTTGGAACAAGTGTTCACAAGTTTGAAGATCGACAATCTTTTCCGAACTGTCGGAGCTGATGATACTCTACGACGTGCTGGAATGAGTTTGAACTCAGGGCATTTTGTAGGACAAGTAGCAAAGTGGTTCGTAGTTGTAGTGTTCTTGATACCATCACTGGACCTAGTAGGTCTAAGTAGTATCCGAGATTTCTTGCAATACGATGTGCTAGGTTTCTTGCCTCGAGTTATTGTAGCTGCTTTAATTTTAATTATAGCGACTATGGTTTCAGAAGCTTTGTCTAAGGCTGCTACTGCAACCGCAAAGTCTATGAACCTAAGTTCAGCAAACATGCTCGGTGCTGTAGCAAAATATTCTGTATGGGTATTTGCTTTCATCATCGCATTAGGTCAACTCGGAGTAGCTGATTACTACATGAGTGTATTGTTTACTGGTATAGTAGCAATGCTATCATTCGGTGGTGCTTTGGCTTTCGGTTTGGGTGGTAAGGAACACGCTTCAAGACTGCTTTCAAAGCTATCTGAAGAGGTTGCTGAAAAATAATCTGAGATAATTTAACTAATAAAATAGTTTACAAAAAAGACCCCAAAGAAGACCAAGGAGGGTCTTTTTTGTTAGAAAAAACAGGTAAAGATATACCCAGGTTATCCCCGATAGTCCTTATTTGACATACTTAGGGGATTAGTATAAGATACTTCAATCAGTATGAATATTAAAGAAAACAGTTTAAAAGGCCGGCCATAGCAGACTTTTATTTTGTCTGTCAGGGCCGCCTAGAGGGCGGTTTTTTCTTTTAAATACAGCACGGTTTGAAATTTGAAAACTAAATCCTTGTCCCAATTTCTTTTCCAGACTTCGGTCTGGATGAGGGTCTTTTTGGAGACAAGAAAAGAGCTTTGATAAGTGGTGAGTCCCGAGCGGTCGGGATATACATTTTTTGAAGCTCTGCTTGCCCCGCCTGAGATAGGCGGGGTGAAAATTGTGATTTCTAAATTTCTTAACAGGAAATTTAAGGGCGTACGGTGGATGCC
>CAYYKS010000075.1:0-2426 GCA_964469255.1 uncultured Candidatus Saccharibacteria bacterium
TGCCGGAGGCGGAGCAGTGTGGCTGGTGCAAGGACAAGTACGGGGTGTCTTGGCAAGTGGTTCCGAGTGCGATGAATGAAATGATGAATCAAAATGATCCGGAGAAAACTGCGCGGGTGACCAAAGCATTTTTGCAAATGAAAAAGTTTGATATTGCGAAGTTGAAAGAGGCTGCTCACGGTTAATTTGTTGTGTATTACTTATATATTTTAAAATGTGCGGATAAAAGTTTGTATACTGGTATCACGACGGATTTGGAGAGGCGGGTGGCTCAACATAACGGAGTTAGAACTAGAGGCGCGGGATACACTTCTACGAGAAGACCTGTAGAGTTGGTCTTCTCTAAGAAATACATGAATAGATCTGAGGCGACAAGAGAAGAAGCCCGCGTAAAAAAATTAAAGAGAATTGATAAGCTGGCGCTTATTTCTGGTCGCGCTTAGCGGACGATTGCGCGACCCGACCTCGACCAGAGGTCGTTGACAAAATTTAATTAAATTGTAGTATCAAATTAAAGTACAAGTTTTGAAAATTGGCCCCGACGTAATTTCCATCAGGAGAAGATGCAGATGAAGAGATTTATTTTGTATTTCGGAGTTGATGATCTGATCGAGGATATCCTCCTCGAAGCAGGCTTCGATGTCGAGAAGTGCGAATGCCTCGAAGACGCCGAGGGATACACCGAAGATCACCCAGAGCAAAAGGTCGACCTGTTCCTTTCTCATGTGACAGTCGAAGACCCTCAAGATGGTTTGAAGTGGATTCGACGACACATCGAGAAAAAGCAAAAGGGGCTGGTCATCTCTTCTGGTCTGATCGACGGTGTTCCTCAGTGCAATGTGGAACTCATCATTGAGGACCCGCAGCAACTGGTCGAGATGATCGAATGCATGCTGGGAACTCAACCGAAGCTGGTGGCGTAAACCAAAAACAAGAAAGAAGGAGTGCAACGTGAATCGAAGAATTATCGTACTCGACTGGAACCGAAAGACTTGGAAGCTGGTCGGCAGGGCGATCAACGGCTTGCCCGGCTACAAGGTGGAGGGGTGTGTGCTTCTCGAAGACGCGAAGGCCACTTTGGTTGACCCGCTTCGTCTCGACCTCCGACTGTTCGTGATCAGTGACGTGGCTGAAGCGGAAAAGGCGGAAACGAGGAAGTGGGTGCAGGAGCTCTACATGGCGGGGCACACTGCGATCTGGCTTTCAGAGGTTCTCCCTCCTCTCGTTGAGATCAAGCACGTGTTCAAGACCATGCCTTTCGACGAGGCCTTGGAGGAGAAACTTCGTGCAGTGATCGCGAAAGCCCTCAAGAAGAAGTGACGTGAAATAGCAGACATCGAATCGTCTGCGAGATTAATCGCCCTCGAGGCGCGAGTCTCGCGGGCGATTTTTCTTTTGTCGCGCTTAGCGGACGATTGCGCGACCCGACCTCGACCAGAGGTCGTTGACAAGCGAGGGGGAAGGTATAATATTGTGTCTAAAGGCGAGACGTTCCGGGCGGAAAATTGAAACTTGGAGGGAGAAATGAGGAGAAGAAGACCTGAGACGTTTTGGGTGATCGGGATGATTCCCGTCGTCCTGTGGTTTCTAGGTATCATCCAGATATCGCTCGAGACTTACATCAAGTTCGTGCTCGGCACGGTGATCGTGGTGGAAGTGTTAGGGATGATCTGGATCTATCTAACAAACATAGCCATGTCGGTCAACCAAGACAACGTCGACTAAAGAAGGAGAGATGTATGATCCACGAGATTCTGTACACAGAGGCGGACAAAAGGTTGCGGAGGAGAGTGAAAGCTCTCCTGGAGCGCAAACTTCCTGTACGCGTGAGGACGTGCAGCCACATCGACAGCAAGAGGATTCGGCCCGTTCACATGGAGGCCGCCCTGTTCATCTTTGGCGATCAGTCGTCCGAGCGCATGGGGAAGTCGATGAAGCGGCTCGAAAAACTTCGAGCCGAAAATCGGCAAGTGCTCCTGTTCGCAGGGGTCAGCCGAATTCCCAAAGTGCCGTACTATCCGAGATGGAGACTCGGCAACGGCACAAGGCTCGTGGAAGAGGTTTCGTTCCTCTTGCCCGTATCGTGAAGAGGACAGTGCAGACATCGAATCGTCTGCGAGATTAATCGCCCTCGAGGCGCGAGTCTCGCGGGCGATTTTTCTTTTGCTTCGACCAGCTCAGTACAAGTTTGGTTATACGTATACGAATACGTATGTGATAAAAAATTTTGTCGAGCTTATAGGACGATTGCGCGACATGACTTCACCACAAGAGTACTTCTAAAAATATATTTTCTATGTTCATTATTTTTAAGTCGCGCTAAGTCAAAAACGGAACCCCGGCTGATGAGGCCGGGGCGATGGGGAACGGATGGGGCGGAGGTTACGTCTGTGCTGACTAGGGCATCACGATACCAGCGGGATACC
>CAYYKS010000076.1:0-2417 GCA_964469255.1 uncultured Candidatus Saccharibacteria bacterium
GCGGCCATTTCTTTCGGAATTTTTTTACCCACAGCTTTACGGAATTTGTCCGCCTCCTCCCAGTTGTATCCGGCAAGTTCAATAGCAGAAAACAGTAGATCGTCCTGATAAACGATGAGTCCATAAGATTCACCCAAGAATTTTTTCATTCGTGGATCCATGTACCTGACTAGGTGTGGATTGTGTTTACGTTTAATGTATTCGGGAATTGTTTCCATCGGTCCTGGACGGTACAGGGCCACCATGGCGTTGATGTCATGGATACTCGTCGGTTTTAGTTCCTTGAGGTATCGGGTCATGCCTGCACCGTTTAATTGGAAGAGTCCTTCAGTTTCGCCTTTAGCTAAAAGTGCAAAAGTTTTTTTATCGTCGAGCGGAATGCGTTCAATGTCGATATCTATGTCATAGAATTTTTTTACCAAACTAATACTGTCTGACAAGATGGCTAAGTTTCGTATACCCAAGAAGTCGAACTTTAGAAGTCCAGCATCTTCGATGCTGTGCATGTTGTACTGAGTGATTATTTTCCCATCTTCTTTTCCTTCTCCTTTGGGATCAAATTGCAGAGGGGAATATTCAGTCAGAGTTTTTGGTGAGATGACAACACCTGCGGCATGCACCGAGATGTGGCGAACACAGCCTTCCAGTTTTTTAGCAAGGTCTAGAATTTCCTTGGTATCCTTTTCAGTTTTGTATGCTTTGGCAAGCTCCGGCACCATGTCCATGGCTGCATCTATAGTCATCGGCATTCCTTGTGAACCCATAGGAATCATTTTAGACAGCCTGTCTCCAATAGAATATGGGTAGGCTAGTGCGCGAGCTACATCACGTACGGCTCCGCGCGCCATCATAGTACCAAAAGTTCCAATCTGGGCTACTCGGTCTTTACCATATTTTTCTTTTACGTATTCGAGCATTTCATCGCGCCTATTATCGGCGTAGTCCATATCGATATCCGGCGCAGAGGGACGGAATGGGTTTAGAAAACGCTCGAAGGGAAGTTTGTATTCTAGTGGGTCAACATTGGTAATACCGATAAGATAGGTGACCATGGATCCCGCCACCGATCCTCGGATAGTAGTGAGGATTCCTCGCTCTTTGGCAAAACGCAACAAATCTCCCACTACCAGAAAGTATGGGGAATAACCTTTATCACGGATGACTTTTAGTTCATATTCTACGCGTTCTTTTATTTCTGGAGTTTCTTTAAGATCGAGTCGGGCGAATCCGGCATAAGCTAGCTCGCGGAGTTTTTCATCGGCACTTTTGCCACCTTCAATGGCAAATTCTGGAAACACCCATTTGCCGAGTTCGAGCTCGAGATCACACATGTTTGCAATTTTTACAGTATTTTCTATAGCTTCGGGAACATCCTTGAAAAGTTCGAGAGCTTTTTTGGTACTGATAAAAGAAAAATCATCATCACCAAAAGTGAATTTGTTTTCATTTTTTACATCAGAGTTTGTTTGAATAGATAGGAGAGTATCGTGAGCTTTGTGGTCATCTACCTCCGCATAGTGCGAGTCGACAGTGGCGACAAGGGGGACATTTAATTTTTTTCCGAGAGCTATCACGCCTTCACGAAAAGCTTTGTCTTCTGGCATCTTGTCGTGCTTTTGTATTTCTAGGAAATAATTTTCTTTGCCGAAAATATCTTGATGTTCTTTTATTACCTTTTCAGCTTCCTCTTGATTTCCACTTGAAATAGCTCGAGCCAGTTCACCACCTAGGCATCCAGACAGGGCGATAATGCCTTCCGAATATTTTCGCAAAATTTCTTTGTCCATGCGGGGTTTGTAATAGTAGCCTTCGAGGTTTGAAAGAGTCACCAGTTGCATCAAATTCTTGTATCCTTCTAGATTCTTTGCGAGAAGTATCAAGTGATACCTTTTGTTGTCTATGCCGGGTTCTTTATCGTGGCGACTTCTGTTTGCTACATAGGCTTCCACTCCAATTATCGGTTTGATTCCAGCTTTTTTAGCCAGTTTGTAGAACTCGATAGCCCCGTACATATTGCCGTGGTCAGTTATAGCGAGTGCTGGCATCTCGAACTTCTTGGCCAAATCCACCAAATCCTCAAGCTTTGAAAGCCCGTCTAGGAGGGAATAGTGTGAATGGGTATGCAGGTGGACGAATTGCTTAGGTGTTGCTTCCATTTTTTCATAATAACATATACAATATAACCATGAAAACAATTAAAGTCGGCATAAACGGTTTTGGAAGAATTGGGCGAGCCTTTTTAAAAGTTGCTTGGGATAGGCCAGAAATTGAAATCGTGGCAGTGAATGACCTCGGCAGTGTGGAGAATATGGCATATCTTTTAAAATACGACACAGTTTATAAAAAGTGGGGACATGACATCGAAGTAAAAGGACAAGAAATAGATATTGATGGCAAGCGCGTAATAGTTCTCGCAG
>CAYYKS010000077.1:0-2393 GCA_964469255.1 uncultured Candidatus Saccharibacteria bacterium
AAGACTATTGCGGATTGGGTTTTGAAAAATTATCCAAAAATGAAAAATGTAGGGGAGGATGAAGTGTACGAAAATAAAAATATTAAGACTGAGATTAAGAAACCAGGAATAGTGCATAGATTAGACCGCGAAACTTCAGGGGTTTTACTTCTGGCCAAGAATGAAAAAACATATCAATTTCTAAAACAGCAATTCAAGGACAGAGCTGTGAAGAAAACATATATAGCCATAGTGAATGGTCATTTAAAAAATGACCGGGGGATAATAAATAACCCTATTGGTCGAAGCCCCACAGATTTTAGGCGCTACCTGGCTGGACGGGGAGCACGAGGAGAAATGCGAGAAGCTCTTACTGAATATACAGTACTAAAGCGAATACCAAAATTCACCATAGTCGAAGTTCGACCAAAGACTGGTCGTACTCACCAAATCCGCGTGCATATGAAGTACTTAAACCATCCCGTGGTTTGTGATGCACTATATAATCCAGGAGCTGCATGCCCAAAAGGTATCAAGCGCCTAGCTCTCCATGCCAAATCTATAGAATTCAAGAGTCCAAAAGGTGATACAATTAAAGTAGAATCAAAGCTCCCGAAAGAATTTTCAGCTCTAGTCTAAATGTAAGCTATCGCTTACATTGAAAATATGAAAAGTGAGAAAAAAAATTGTCAGAATTGCAAAAAAGACTTCACGATCGAGGAAGAGGATTTTAATTTTTATGAGAAGATAAACGTGCCTGCTCCGACTTGGTGTCCGGAGTGTAGGCTGATTCGAAGACAGGCTTCTATAAATACATGGAGTTTGTATTGGAGAAATTGCGACATATGTAACGAGCGCGCCATGTCTATGTACTCGCCAGACAAAAAGATAAAAGTATTTTGTCCAAAATGTTGGTGGAGTGATAGTTGGGACGGTACAGAATATGGAATGGACTATGACCCTTCACGTCCCTTTTTAGAACAAGTAGAAGAATTGAAGAATAAAACCCCCTTTGTGTCTACTGAAAGCCTATATAGCAGTTTAAAAAATTCTAATTATTCAAACGGTATCGCTTGGTCCAAAGATTGCTTTCAGGTTTTCTGGGCGGACTATTGTGATAATGTTTGCTACTCTTCAATGCTGAACAGTTTAAAGTATAGCTCTGACTGCTTAAGAGGGGATAAATCAGAATTGTGTCATGGGTCTGTTGATTTTATAAACAATTACAGAACATTTTTCTCAGATCAGACCGGCGAGTGTGTAGATGTGTGGTTTTCTCGTAATTGTTATAGTTGTACGAATTGCATTGGATGTGTAAATCTTCGTGGAGCTTCAAATTGTATTTTTAATGTTAAATATTCGAAGGAGGATTACATTGAAAAAGTTAAAGAATTGAAACTAGATTCCTGGGATAGTTTGCAAGAGTTAAATAAAAAAGCGCATGAATTTTGGCTTACTCAACCATATCGTGAATATAGTGGTGATTCGCGTAACGTTAATTCAACCGGAGAATATATTTATGAATGCCGAAATTCAAAAGAAATTTATATTGGTCAAGAGTTAGAAAATTGTAAATGGTGCCAATTTGTAACGGTAGCTTCGACAAAGGATTCTTATGATTATTCAGGGTGGGGCAATAAGGCTGAGCTTATGTATGATAGTGTTCAGGTGGGTGAGGGAGTAAGCAATATAAAATTTTCTTATTACAGCACTAACGATGTGGCGAATTTAGAATATTGTATTTGGAATACCTCAGCCAAAAATAATTTTGGCTGTGTAAGCCTAAAGAGAAAAAATTACTGTATTTTAAACAAGCAGTATTCAAAAGAAGAATACGAAAAATTGAAGGTTAAGATTATTGAGGACATGAAGTTAAACCCGTATGTAGATAAGTTGGGCCGCCAATTTGCTTACGGCGAATTTTTTCCACCCGAGATGAGCTTGTTCTCATACAATAAATCGAATGCTATGCGTTTCTTTCCAAAAACTAAAGGAGAGGTTACCGCTATGGGTTACACTTGGGATGATTCGGAAAGCCCTGCATACGCGACGACAATAAAATCAGAGAACTTGCCAGATACAATTTATGAAACTACTGATTCTGTGCTTGAAGAAGTCATCGAGTGCGCGAATTGTAATAGGGGATACAAAATTGTGCAGGGTGAACTGAATCTATTACGTAAAATGGGTTTGCCGGTTCCTCATGAATGTCCAAAGTGTCGGGAGAATGAGCGGTTTGCTCGGATGACAAAGCCTGGTATGCACCATAGGGATTGTGATAAATGTGGGGTAGACATTTATACGCCATATTCACCAGAAGACCCAAAGATTGTGTACTGTGTGAAGTGCTACCAAGCCGAGTTTGCCTAAAAAAATATTTCATGCTAAAGTATTGCCACGATGACAGCAGATAC
>CAYYKS010000078.1:0-2378 GCA_964469255.1 uncultured Candidatus Saccharibacteria bacterium
AAGATCTCGCAGATATTCAGAAAGCTTTTGGCGAGATGGTATCCCAAACTGAAAACTTTGTTGTTTATAATAGTAAGGACACGAATACTAGCGTACTAGTAAGCGAGTATCAGAAGAATGGTGGCAAGGTACAAGTAGTGGATTATAGTAAATATTTGGATCAGGTTCCGGAGCTATCAGTTCCGGGCGCTCACAATCGCATAGATGCCGCGGCGGCTTTCGCGGTAGCTGAAATTCTAGGAATTGAAGATAAAGTTACCCAAAAATCATTGAGTGAATTTGGGGGTACTTGGCGCAGGTTGGAGAAAAAGGGTGAAACGAAAGAGGGAACTATAGTTTACGACGATTATGCCCACCATCCGACCGAAGTTCGGGCCAGTTTGAGTGCTTTAAGAGAAATTTATCCTAAGGGAGACCTGCCTGCCGGTAGGCATGGGAAGAAGATCACCGTCATATTCCAACCTCATCTCTACAGCAGAACCAAAGCTTTGTTCGGTGATTTCGTCACCTGCTTTACGGATGCTGATCAGGTTTTAATACTTCCTATCTATTTTGCTCGGGAGGACAAGGATGAAAGCGTATCTAGTGAGAAATTGGCTGAAGCTATATCAAAAACTGGGCAAAATGCAGTGGCTTACCCCGATTTTGAGTCCGCCGATACAGCAGTTTCAGCTCTAAATCTAGGTTCGGATGATGTTTTTGTAACCATGGGAGCAGGGGAAGCGAACAAAGTTGCCTATAAAGTCTTTGGCTTATAAAACACCTCAAAATTACCCATATTTTGACTTGTAATGTCAAGCAGAGTTTTCTAAAATACCCTTGTAAAATAAGGGTATTTTCTATTTGACACACCCAAAATAGATGGTATAACTATTGACATTTGGCTTTAGATATGCTAGTATATAAGTATGTCCTGAAAGCATAGGCGTAAAGCTTATGAAATAAGGATTTTTTAGTTTCTAGGCGGTTTGAAACTAAAAGCAGTCGACGAGCACCTCTCCGGAGGTAGGAGTTCATACAACCGCCAAATTATGAAAAACACAAAATTAATACAGTTTGCTCAGTCGTTTATCCTATTACCAGTTCTAAGTATGACAGGTGCTACTGCCCAAACTGTAGGCCCTGTACAAGAAAAGAATGTGGCTATCGTAGAAGAAAACGTTACTCCTCAAGCTGGATTTCTACAAAAATTGAATATAGCTGGTCTTACTATAAACAATAGTGAAGACGCCGAGGCCAAGCTAGCTGAAGAAGCCCGAGCCAAGAAGGCCCAAGCTATCGATGCTTACTTTAAAAAGTATGATATGCCCCTAGTAGGTACTGGTATGAAAATGGTCCTAGAAGCTGAAAAGAACGATATCGACTGGAGACTACTTCCTGCAATCGCAGTCCGTGAGTCTACTGGTGGAAAGTTTGCTTGTAAAAAGGTAACCAACAGTTTCTTCGGATGGGGTTCATGTAAGATCAATTTCCAATCTCGAGATCATGCAATCGAAGTGGTTGCCAAGAACTTGGGTGGAAACAATCCTAACACTGACCACTTCTATGCTGGTAAGACTGTAAAGGAAATCCTACAAAAGTATAACCCGCCTTCAATCGTACCCGAATATGCTCCTCAAGTTATGAAGATCATGGATACTATCGGAGCAGGAGAATTGGTTCTAGATACAAAGACAACTAGTTAATATTAAAAAACAAAAGGTCCCTCACGAAAGTGGGGGATTTTTGTTTTGACATTTTTGCTCTAGTGTGGCAATATCAAACCCAGAGAACTTTCGTTCATCAACCCGTTTAAAAGTGTCCGAAGGAGGACCAAACAAATGTCGAGAAGAGCGGTTTTAGAGAAGAGATGTCAGCAGTACGTCGGGGGAAGTGTTGCTGTAACTCGGATTTCTCTCACCATGGTGAGGAGGGCCGAAGTGAGAAGTGATGGTGTGTCCTTGGAGGACTTACTCCATCATCACACCCCGGAACAGCTTTTACTTCTGGCCGAAGAAGACCCTGAGGAGGCTCTCGATTGTGTCATGGAACTTCTCTCAACCATAGGGATGACAGCTCCAGTCGTCGTCGAAAGGCCTCGTCGCCGCAAGAACAAGCCGAACAAGAGCCCAAAGAAGAAGAAGACGTAGTCGCATCGAACGAAAAAGCGCGAGGGGAATCCCCCTCGCGCTTTTCTAATTTTACTAGAAATTATTTCTCCAAGTGTACCAATGTCATCTTTTGATCCTTTGGTTCAAATAGAGTGATTTGGAAATTGTAGTTTTGTCCTAGTTGTAGTTTTTCTCGTAGCTTACTTTCAGATTCGAAAGTAGAGTTGTGAACAAGTCCAGCTACGCCTTCCTTGATAGATACAAGGGCACCGTGCTTGTTGTACTTGA
>CAYYKS010000079.1:0-2369 GCA_964469255.1 uncultured Candidatus Saccharibacteria bacterium
CTCTTAGAGAATCTTCTTGTGTACTGTAAGGTAATCCCCCTACATATAGCTTTGTAGCCATACTATTTACTTCTTCCTTTTTTAATAAAAAGGACAAAAAACTATTATTAACGCAAGGACTCGATTTCGCTAAATGAGACCTTACAAAAAGTATAATACCATGTTTAAATTTTATTGCAAAGAAAGTGGGTATAAAAAGACGAAAGACCGGCGAGCAAAGCTCGACGGTCTGGTGAATGTGATGACGATGACGCTGATTAAGCCGTCTTCGCCGAGATACGGAAAACCGTTGTTGACGAGACAGCATATGGGTCTGACTTATGCCAGTACTTCCAAGCGACCCAGTACAGACATACGCTGTCCACTATCCCCACTATAAGGCTGGTCATTTTGCTCCAGCCTCCTTTGATCACGAAGTGGATCCAGTGATGGAACTCGATGTACCTGGTGAGGAGCCCGCCATCGGGCCGGACGAACATCGAGCCATACGTCTGCACGACGTCCGGGCCAAAAGCAGCCAAGGAACTCCATATGAAAATGTTCTTACACTCAGGAAGAGCCTTGATGGCCACCCAAAGAATGTAGAACATAGCCAGTATGTCGAGAGCTGCCCAGATCTGAGCCGGCCCCAGAAACTTTTTCAACTTCCAGCCCATAGCGTCAGGCTCGAAGTGAGGTATCGCATCCTCCACAAAGTGGAGGGCGAAATTTAGCGGGGGCAACCAGTACTTGGCGCCACGCCGCTTGTGTAGCACTGCCACTAATGTGACGGCTATAGCACCGTGAACGCTCGGCATCATGACTAATCACCTCCCTGAAAATCAGTTGTTTAATAAAAGAGCGTCTATACGTAAGCCCCACGTTAGGTTATATAAAACAAGCTCTAATGTCAAAAGAATTTTATTCTTCGTCTTCGTCCCCTACTACACCAGAAGTTAAGGCCTCGATGACATCTTCGAGTCCACCTTCTAAAATTTTAGGCAGATTGTGCCAAGATTTCTTGATGCGGTGGTCGGTCAGGCGGTCTTGAGAATAATTGTAAGTACGGATTTTTTCTGAGCGATCACCAGTACCGATTTGATCTTTACGCTCACCAGAATATTTCGCAGCTTCTTTCTCTTCTTCGAGTTGCTGAAGTTTTGCAGAAAGTATTCCCATAGCTTTTTCTTTGTTCGCTAGCTGGCTTCGTTCATTTGTCGAACGCACATCTATACCGGTAGGCTTGTGGATGAGTCGTACGGCAGTTTCCACCTTGTTCACGTTTTGTCCGCCCTTACCTCCAGAACGAGAATATTCCATCTCGATATCTGCCGGACTAATAACGAATTTTACTTTCTTGCGAATCGGAAGCACAGCAACAGAAGCAGTAGATGTATGCACCCGGCCGTTCTTTTCAGTCGCAGGTACCCGTTGCACTCGGTGCACTCCAGTTTCATAGCGAAGCATTTCGTAAACGCCTTTGCCTTTTATTTCAAAACTTGCTTCTTTGTAACCTGAAGCATCACTTTTTTGTTCATAGTTTGTTTTCCACTGAAAGCCTTTTTCTTCACAAAATTTTTCATACATATGCGCGAGTTCCCACGCAAAAAGCGATGCTTCGTCGCCTCCTGCACCTGCACGCACTTCGAGCACTATTTCATTGGCCATTTCTTCCTCTTGCTCGTCTTTAGCTAAAATAGCTTCGACTTCTTTTTCTAGTCTTTCTTTTTCTTCTTGGATTATTGCGAGTTCCTTGGCAGCCATTTCATGTAGAGTTTCATCGCCCGCGAGCATCTCACGAACCTCTGCTTCCTCACGGTAAAGTTTCTCGAGCATTTCTGCGAGATAATTTGTACGGTGATCTTTTTTTAATTCAGATAGATCTAAACTCATAGATTGTAAAAGAGAAGTGAGTTACTTCTTGGCTTTTACAGTAGCAGCGCGGCGCTTGTTGAAGCGGTCCACACGTCCAGCAGTGTCCATGATCTTTTCATTACCTGTGTAGAAAGGATGACATTGACTGCAGATTTCCATTTTGATTTCTGGTAGAGTTGAACCAACAATAAAAACCGCTCCGCAAGCGCAGGTAGCCTTTGTTTTTATATCGTATTTTGGGTGTGTATCCTTTTTCATAACTTTTCTAGATTATCACGTATTTATACAAAAAGCAAACCTGCCTGCCGGCAGGCAGGTTACTGGGCTAATAGGTCTATATCAGCCTGCACTTTGAGCTTGAAATTCGTAACGCTTCGGCTATAGCCACAGGAAGCCCCGCCAGTACCGTAGTATTTACAAGCTGCGATGTTTTGTGCACTAGCGCTATTTCCTACCGCACCTAGGTCGGTCAAGAATATAGCTGAAGCAAAGAAAGCATCTCTTGGAGCCCAAGG
>CAYYKS010000080.1:0-2283 GCA_964469255.1 uncultured Candidatus Saccharibacteria bacterium
AACCAGAATGGGGTTATCAGAAAATTGCCTGTGAGGAATGTTATAAGCAAAATATTGCCTAAGCCATATATCAGCCATGGCGTATATGTGTAATTATGAAAAACGAAATTAAAAACTGCCAGAATTGCAAAAATGATTTCACTATAGACAGTGAAGACTTTAATTTCTATGAAAAAATAAAAGTCCCACCCCCGACATGGTGTCCAGAGTGTAGGCTTATTCGGAGATTGATGTGGCGAAATGAACGCTCTTTGTTTCGTCGATCAAATAATTCTCCTAGTAAAAACGAGTCTCTTATTTCAATTTATCACCCTGAAGAAAATTTTATAACTTATGATCGAGACACTTGGTGGGGAGATTCTTGGGATCCATGTGACTATGGGGTTGATTACGACTTTTCTCGTTCATTTTTCGAACAATTCCGAGAACTTTTAGAAAGAGTTCCTCATATGCCACTTTTCGATTCAAAATCTGTAAATTCTAGATTTTGTAATACTACTGTAGAACAAAAAAATGGATATTTAAACAGCGCTGCCTGGGCTAGTGAAGATTGTATGTTTTGTAACCGTCTATTAGGAGGTAAATTCGTTCTCGATTCTTATACTACTAATGGTACAGAATTTAGTTATGAGAATGTGTATTGTTATGATTCAAGTAGACTCTTTTTTTCTCGGGAAAGTGAAGGTTGCTTAGATTCGTATTTCTTGTATGACTGTAGAAATTGTTCGAATTGTATTTTGAGTACTAACCTAAGAAACAAAAGTTACTGTATAGAAAATGTGCAATATACCAGAGAAGAATATTTAAAAAAGAAAGAAGAACTTGGATTAAATACTAGGTCTGGTATTAAAAAAGCACAAAATAGGTTTGATGAGTTATGGCGCAAAGCTTTTCACAAGCATCTTAAACTTACAAACACAGTAAACGTAGTAGGAGATCAAGTTTCAGATTCACGGAACAGTTACGGGCTTTTTGATTTTCGTGGTGAGGCTGATAACGTCAAATATGGTTGCTGGGGTGGAAAAGGATTGAAAGATTCATATGACATAGGTCCAGGAATTGGGGATGGCTCAGAGCTAAATTATGATGGTGTGAGTGTGGGCGTAAAAAATAGCCATGTTTTATTTGGATCTATCGTATGGTATTCTAGTGATATATTTTACAGCTATATGTTAAATAACTGTAACTACTGTTTTGGTTGTGCTGAAATGAATGGAAAAAAGTATTGTATTTTGAACAAACAATACACAAAAGAAGAATATGAAAAATTAGTGCCTAAAATTATCGAACAAATGAAAGATGTAGTTTATACAGACAAAAAGGGTAGGACATATGCCTATGGAGAATTTTTCCCACCGGAGATGTCCCCGTTTGCTTACAATGAAACAGTAGCTCAGGATTATTTTCCGACTGATCCAAGTGGTGCTGAAATTTTTGGTGCTAAATGGAGGGAATATATTCCTGGCTCCTATCAAATCACAAAGAAGGGCGATGAATTACCACAAATGATTGCCGAAATTGACGATTCTATCTTAAACGAAGTTATCGAGTGTGAAATTACAGAAAAACCGTTTAAGATAACTGAGCAGGAACTTAACTTTTACCGAAGACTAGATTTACCATTACCATCTATTCATCCAGATGAAAGGCATAATCGACGCCTAAAACAGAGAAATCCCATGATTCTTAGAAAGAGAATGTGCTATTTTGGAGATAAAGAAGTAGACACAACTTATTTGCCAGTAGAAGATGGAGGACCGGAAAAAGTAGTGTGCGTAGAGCACTACAACCAAGAGATTTACTAGCTTTCTAAAAAGTGGTAAAATATGGAAAAGGTCGATCTATTGGTTTAGGTCTATAAATTCTATGCTATTTGTATATACAACTTGCGCAGATGAAAAAGAGGCGGAAAATCTAGGTACTCTAATCATAAAAAACAAGCTGGCTGCTTGTGTGGACCATTGGCCGGTCAAATCAGTTTTCAACTGGGAAGGTGGAATTAAAAAAGTTTCCCAAGAAATGATGATGGTAACTACTTTTGAGCAAAAGCTCGATGGGGTGACGGATTTACTTTCCAAACATCACAGCTACTCTGTACCATTGGTCGCAGGCGTTGACGTTCGCCGTATCAACAGACCATACAAAGAGTGGATGATGGAGGAGATTCCCTAGTTACTTTTTGCGTGATACAATTTAATAGTCGAGGATTATTAATATATTTTATAAATAAATCAATGTTTAGAAAATTTTTAATGTTTTCGGTTTTAGTTTTGGGATTTACTT
>CAYYKS010000081.1:0-2243 GCA_964469255.1 uncultured Candidatus Saccharibacteria bacterium
AACTGCGGACCTCGTCATTACCAATGACGTGCTCTACCAACTGAGCTACAACGGCGCGTTACCAACTGAGCCCGTCCGAACGGATTCATCCGGGCGGGCTACAACGGCAAACTAAAATTAATACTAGTGTATTTCTAGTAATTTTGCAAAAAATATTAAGTGATTATTCCTTGTTGACCTTACGCTTCTTTCGTCCAAATAGAAATTTATACACAGCAGTTTCTCGCACATCTTCGAGCAATTCCAAAGTAGTGTCGCCTATAGTGTTTATATCTCTTTCTAATCTATTAATAATTCTAGAAAAAGTATGTAGGGCTCGTAATATATAAACCAAAACTATAGCAACAAGAATCCACAGGACTACAAATCCTACAGAGGAAATAATGAAAAAAACTTCAGCTGGTGTATTCATATTCACCGATTATATCACAATTATAAATTATTTCTTAGCTGTTTTCTTTACTGTTTTCTTAGCCTTTGGCATAGCTTTCATCGCCTTAGCTGAGATCGATTTCCATTGACTCTTTAATTCACGAGCGAGTTTCATCACCTCCTCTTTCCCCCCGGAAGAAGCTTCATATGCACCGGCCACAGTATCTACCACAGCATCATAGGATTCTTTGGTTATTTCTTGCACAGATTCCAATTTTTCAACCACGTCCCCTTTCATCTTGATCATCCATCCTTTAGTTTTTGCTCGGTTTTTCTTTCCATCTGGACCCCAGAAGAAATACCCAGCTGCTGCTATTGCCGCTACGCCCGCACTGATAGTCACCACCTTACCCATTCCACTACTTGTATTTTTTTTACTCATATATTTTGATTTTGCTAAATCATGCCGCGAAAGTCGATTGATTCGCGACGCTATAATTATTAATAACAACCACTCGGCTATCATATCACATGCCGACAGAATCAAGGTATTATTACAAATTATTTCTTTGCAAAACCTTCTAGCGCTTTCAGTGCTTCAATAGGAATCATATAAACAATAGTATTTGAGGCATCGGAAGAAATATCGTTTACGGATTGCAAAGTTCGCAGATGCAGAGCTCCAGGTGACTGGGCTAGCATTTCCGCAGCCTTGGCAATGTTTTGTGATGCTGCCAGTTCTCCTTCGGAATTTATGATCACTGCCCTCTTCTCTCTTTCCGCTTCAGCTTGCTTGCCGATAGTACGCTCCATGTCTGGAGGCAGGCTCACATCTTTTAGTTCTACATTCTGAACCTTGAGTCCCCATGCATCCGTTTCTTTATCCACTATTTCTCGGATTCTTTCGGCAATTTTATCGCGACTAGAAAGTAATTCGTCCAAAGTAACTTCACCCACGATATTTCTCATAGTAGTTTGGGCGTATTGAGAAATGGCGTATTTAAAATCCTCCACTTCGATAATGGCTTTGGCTGCATCACTTACCTTGTAGTAAATAACCGCGTTTACCTTTACGGAAACGTTATCGCGGGTAATGGCATTTTGATCTGGCACATCCACAGCCTTTATTCGAATATCTATTTTCTGAGAGCTTTGAATAATAGGCAGAACCAACCTCCAGCCAGGCTCCATCACACTAGTGAATTTACCAAAGGTGAATTTGATCCCCTTTTCGTATTGGTTAACTTGACGGATACTAATAACGATTATAAACAAAACAAACATTAAAATACTATATGTCATAAAAATAAATTAAATTAATAATTGCGTGCTTCACCTCGCCGACTTTTAATTGCAAAAAGCGCAAAGACAAGGGCGTACACAATATGCTCATCTACAATAGGATTATTCTCAGGGAAAAGCAATGCCAGCCACATTAGCAGCATCATGACTACTCCTGCCAAAGCACCCCAAAAAACATATCTGTTAAAAAGTAAAGTAAGACCGATGAAAAGAAGCCCGAGCATGAAAAGCCAATCAACGATGGCTACACCAGCCAACCCGTGAAAGAAATCCGCAAAAGGACCCTTGACTGCTCCAGACAAAAACCCAGTAGTCGGTGATCCTCCATGAATCCAAGCTTTCGAGGATGTAGTAGCAAACCCAAGGCCAAGTAACTTATCAAAAAACGCCCAGAGAAAAATAAATGACATAACCAAACGCAATTTGAGCCAAATTATTTTTTTTATATTCATATCTACATTATAGACTTAAAAGTCAAAAAGAAAAAGCTGGCACAAGCCAGCCCTTCTTTTTATGCGCGGTCGACCGGATTTGAACCGGCAACCTCTCCCGTGACAGGGGAGTGCTCT
>CAYYKS010000082.1:0-2144 GCA_964469255.1 uncultured Candidatus Saccharibacteria bacterium
TTTGCTAATAAACTTGGTAAAAAATTAAATATTGAGACTATTCATTTGGATAAATTCTATTATCCTGCTGGATGGGAACACACTCAGACCAAAGATGAATGGAGGGAGACAGTTAAGACTTTATCCGCTAAAGATAAGTGGGTTATGGACGGTAATTTTCACAGTACTCTCGATATTCGTATGCCTAGAGCAGATGTTATTATATTCTTAGACTTTAATAAACTACTTTGTTTATATAGAATTTTTAAAAGAGTTTTGACTACAAAGGGTCAGCCATTCGATAAATCACATGGCAATAAAGAAAAAGTAACTTGGAATTTGGTAATGAAGATTGTAAAATTCCGTAAGCAGAAGACTTTACAAAAAATAGAAATGTATGCAGATTCAAAGAAAATATATATATTGAAAAATAGTAAAGAAGTGGAATATTTATTAAATCAAATTAGCTAATCAAGAAATGTCAGAATTTTTTATTAAATACACAGATACGAATACGGTTATTCCACGTAAGGAATTACATAGCGCTGCGTTCTTGATTGCATTAGATGGAGAAAAAATCCTTGCAATAAAAAATGACCGAGGCTGGGAAATTCCGGGTGGTCATATTGAAAAAGGAGAGACAAAAGAAGAAGCTTTAATCCGTGAGGTCAAAGAGGAGGCGGGTGCGAGCTTTTCTGACGCAAAACTTTTGGCGATTATCGAGTCTAGTAATCAAGGTATATATAAAGATAAGGTGATGTTTGTATATGCGACTAAACATTTTAAGCTCGGCAAGTTTACACCCAGTGAAGATGCCTTCGAGAGAGAAATAATAGATATCAATGAGTTTCTGCAGAGGCATAAGGGGACTATTAATTTTACAGAACTTATTTCACGAGCCAAAGATTTAATTAACATGTAGTAATTTTGGTATAATCAATACTATGGAAAATATACCAAATGAGTTTTATCGGGTGAGTGTGAAAGCTCTGATTTTAAATGAATCTCGAGATAAATTTGCTTTGAGTTTAGAAGCTAATGACTATTGGGAATTACCAGGTGGAGGTTTGTATTTCGAAGAGAAATATGACGAGTGTTTAAGACGAGAAGTAAAACAAGAGACAGGTCTAGATATAATCTGGATTGACTCTAATCCGTCCTATTTTTGGGCTGGCCCGCACACAAGCGGCTATTATGCTGTAAATATAATATTTGAAGTTACAGTTAAGGATTTGAATATTACTACATCGGATGAATGTAAAGAAATCAGGTTTGTGTCACCCGAAGAAGTGGAAAATATGCTTACGTACGCCAATGTAAAAGAATTGGCACGTGTGTTTGATAAAACAAGACATCAAAAATAATTATGCCAAACGAAATTCTTGAATTTTTAAAGGGGGAGCAGGTCGGGGTGCTGGCGGTGGAGATGATGGATGGGGCACCACATGGAGCCACTGTGCATTTTGCTCACACGGAAGATCCTTTTGTTTTTTATTTTGAAACTTACCGAGAATATCGAAAGTGCGAAGCGCTTTTTGGACGAGAAAAAAGTCGGGCATCTTTTGTGGTGGGCTGTGACGAAAATACTAAAAAAACTTTACAACTAGACGGGGAAGTTCAACTTATAAAACCGGAAGAGAAAGAAGCTTATGACGAAATATATTTCGGAAAATTTCCAAACAAAAAAGAAAAATCTATAGACCCAAAATTTGTGTTTTTTAAATTCACCCCGACCTGGTGGAGATTTACGGACTTTAAGCACAAGGACGGGAAATTGATTTTATTATCAACAGATTTGCTATAATAACCATATGAATACATTTTTTGCTTATGTTGCTACTATTATCCCACTCGCAGTTCTAGATGCTGTTTGGCTGACGTTTGTCGCTAAAGGTTTTTACTCTACACATATGAGCTTTCTTTTTAGTAAAACGGTAAATTTTACTCCTGTTTTATTTTTCTATCCAATTTATGCTTTTGTCGTTTTAATGCTCGTGGTGATGCCAGCAGTGGCGGCGAATTCTTGGGTGGAATCCCTTTGGCGGGGAGCATTGCTCGGCCTTGCTTCTTATGGAGCTTATGACCTGACAAACCATGCCACTATAGCTGGCTGGCCACTGAAGATGACCTTGGTAGATATGGGCTGGGGGGTAGTAGTCACAGCG
>CAYYKS010000083.1:0-2117 GCA_964469255.1 uncultured Candidatus Saccharibacteria bacterium
TTCCCCTCTTTTTTCACTTTCAAGCTTAGCTTTCTTTGACTCCAATTCTCTTTGTAATTTTTCTAAATCACTTTTTAAGTTATTGAGCCGAAGTTGTAAACGAGCCTTTTCTTGAGCCCGTTGTTTAGCCTCGAAAATTTCTTTTTCTCTTTTGGCTTCTTCGGCTAGCTTTTTTCTATTATTATCGTCAGTAGCAGAGGATATCATTTTGTTTATAAAATTATTTAATATTATTCAAAACAGAATAAAGCGGAGAAATCATAGAAATCGCAAAGAAGCCTACCGCGCTTCCGATCAAAAGCATTAGCACTGGTTCGATGATGGTGGACAGGTTTTTGGTTTTATTTTCAATTTCTTCTTCGTAAAATATAGCAATCTGCAGAAGCATGTCAGACAATTTACCAGTTTCTCCTCCCACTTCGGCCATTTCTGACATCATAACTGGGTAAAGATTGGTATGCTGTTTAAATACTTCTGAAAAAGGCATACCTTTTTCTACGGCGGTACTGGCTTCGTCTAGCACTTCTTTGAAGTAAACATTCTGAACCACTTCCTTGGTTATCTCCACAGAACGAACAATAGTAACCCCAGAAGACAACAGTGAAGACATAGTACGGGCAGTACGAGCGGTATTTAATTCTTTGCTGATAGTGCCTACTACTGGAAGCTTTAAAATAACATAATCAATATACCTCTCCATAAATTTGGCTCGGAATAGAAAATACATACCTAAACAGAAAGCTACCAACCCTACGAAGGTAAGCACCAGATAAGCAGAAAAGAAATTACCCATGCCAATAATAAAACGTGTAGTAACGGGAAGATCCACTTCAAGTTCTTGAAAAGTCTTGGCCAGAGTGGGCACCACCCAGGCAAACATAAGAATTCCAATAGTTACCATAGCGAATAGAATAACGCCTGGATATATCATAGCTCCAGTAACTTTTTTACTTAAAGAATGAGATTTCTCCAAGTTAATACCTATATCTGTCAGAGCTCCAGATAGATTTCCAGATTCTTCACCAGCACGGACCATCGAAACAAAAAGTTTTGAAAAAACTTTTGGAAATTTAGCTAATCCGTCAGAAAAAGTTTCTCCGCCGTCGATATCACGCTCAAGCGAGGTAAGAATGTTATTTAAAGTGGTGTTTTTAGTTTGTTTTTTTAAGACGGACAAGGCCCGAGTGATCGATAGTCCAGCCTTGAGCATTCCGCTCAAATTCTTGGTAAAAATAATTTGATCACTCACTTTTACTCGATTTAAGATAGCATCTATATGGAACATGCTCAAAACATCACCGCCAGCCTTTGAACTTATAGACACAGGTATGCTACCCCTCGAACGAAGCTCACGCGCTAAAGCGAAACGGCTTTCGGCTTCTAGTATGCCTTCGATAAATTCTCCGTCTTTTGATTTTGCCCTGTATGAAAAAAGCATTTAATTTTTCCTTATTATTCTGAAACCACGCGGAACACTTCTTCGAGCGAAGTCATGCCTAGTACTGCCTGGAAAACTCCGTCTTCAAGCATGGTCATCATGCCTTCTTTTTTTGCTTGAACTTCTAGCTCGTCTTGCGAAGAACTTTTTAGAATCATCTCGCGGATAGTCGGTGTTACTGTAAGAACTTCATGTATACCTACCCGACTAGAGTATCCATCCTCAAATTCGCTGACGCGAACAGGCCGATAAAAAGGAATTTTATCCCAAGTGTCTTTTGCTCCGACAATTTTTTCGTTCTTTAAGAGTTCAATCATGCGGTCAGGGTCAATAATCTTACTCAGATTTTTCAATTCTGTTGGCGACAAGAAATATTTCTCTTTGTTTGGCATCAGTCTGCGCACCAAGCGCTGAGCTATAATTGTTTTTACTGTAGCGGTGATAAGAAAAGGTTCCGCACCCATATCGATCAGACGAGGAACAGCTCCGGCGGCAGAATTGGTGTGAATAGTAGAAAGCACCAAGTGACCAGTAAGTGATGCGTTGATGGCTAAACTTGCTGTTTCACCGTCACGAATTTCCCCCACCATTACTATGTCTGGATCCTGACGCAGCAGTGAACGTAGACCATTTGAGAATGTAAGACCGATTTCTGGCTTCACTTGAGTTTGGTTTACAC
>CAYYKS010000084.1:0-2091 GCA_964469255.1 uncultured Candidatus Saccharibacteria bacterium
AATATACTTCCTGCTGATAACATTTTTCACAATAAACAATCTCTGGACCATCTGGAGAATATGCAGTTCGAATTTCGATCTTACATTTGTCGCAATTACGAATGTGAGTTTTCATCGGATTAAGTTGCTTGACTCGAGCTCTCTCTCGACACAAAGGACAGCGTCTCGGAATTGGTAAATTAAATCTTTTTAAAAATTGTAATTCTTTAGGAATAATTTGATAATTTTTACCGCAATCCTCACATTTCAAAATAGCTTTTAAAATTTCGTCGGATATATCATTGATATGATCTGGTAATTCTACCGTGGCGGGTAGGTATTCCCGTGCATCTTTATCTCGCCAAGCAAATCCACGAGCGAGGGCTTCTTCTTTTGAAAACGGAAACCACTCAATAGCATTTGTTTCATTGTACGCCCAGGGACACAAAGATACTGGGAGCATTTCTCCGTACTCTTTCATTTCGGCTTTAATTTTATTAACCAATTTTATATACTCTTCCTTTGAATATTGCTTATTTAAAATACAGTATTCCCCTGTTCGGATCCCCACACACCCAAACAAATTTCCAGAACCCATACATCCCAAGCAATACTCTATATCATGCGATTTATAGCACCATATACTAAATTTATTATTATGCGCATTCAGGCCCACCCAAGCACATTCATAAATCCATTCCGCTTTCATGCCGAACATACTGTAATCCATAGCATTATGAACATCACCTGCCTTGAGTAATTGACAGTGCCTTATGTTTTCACTATTTCGAATCATATAAGAATCTGTTACATTTCGGCTTTTATAAATATAATCACCTGAAACGTTTTGATTTTGGTATCCATGGAATTGTCTTCGGGGTTGAGTGAGCGTAAAAGCATAAGCATCTTTTTTAATCGCATTTATACCTTTACTAGTACCCAGATCATATTTTTTAATATAAGCATGATAATCCTCTTTTGAGTACGGTTTATTAAAAATATGATAGCTCTTGTTTCGTAAATTTACACAACCAAAGCAGTCATTGCATCCGACAAGGTCTCGTGAAAACCAAATATTATAGGACTCCTCGCAATCTTGCGAAAAAAATACTTGATTACATTTATTCAAATTGGTTGATTCATAGCAAAGTTCATTATAATTAGAAAAAGAAACATCAAAACTATTTTTTAAACCAGTGCCAGTATTGCAATATCCACATTCTTCGCTTTCATCAAATTTAAAACATAAATAACAATTTTTTAGCGTCGAAGCAGCATTGCAATAGTCACTACCAACCATAGTGGAGTATTCTGTCATCAAAGCCGGCAAAGGAATTTCTTTTAATAATTCTCCCCATTGTTCTATAAAAGGACGTGATGGATCATAATCCCGTCCATGGCTTTTTGGATCCCATTTGTCACTCCACCATATATCTTGTCTGTATATTTTGTGCTCTGAATCTGTAGGAATAGTAGATATCACTGTATCTCCTGAAAAAGCACATTTATTTTTATACAAGGAACGATATCCTTGCCAAGCCAAACGACGGATAAACCGACATTCTGGGCACCACAATGGTGGTGGCACTTTCATCTGCTCATAAAAACCAAAATCATCTGGCTCTATTGTAAAGTCTTTCTTGCAATTCTGACAATTTTTGTTTTCTTGTTGGTAATTCATTTTATTTTACTTAAATTTTTGCGATAGCAGAGTTTTAAGTATTTCTAATATACTTCTTGTTGATAACATTTTTCACAATACATTATCGGTGCGATTTCTTTAGTAACATTTGTATAAGTTTCCTTGTTGCATTTATCACAATTACGGTTAAAGAATTTAAATGATCCCCTCCTACGAACTCTATCTTTATGTCTACAGAAAAAACACTTCCTTGGAATCGGTAAGACCATTTTTCGATAAAACAAAAGTTCTTGTTCTACGATTTTATAATTTCTATCGCAATCTGTACAAATTAAAACTTCCTTACAAACAGAGTCCGACATATCCTTGATCTGGTCAGAAATCTCTTCAGGTCTTAGTGTTTCCTTGCCTGTAGTCATTTGAATATCATCTTCCCAGCGGAAACCTTGTGCCAAAGCCTCTTCTTTGGT
>CAYYKS010000085.1:0-2055 GCA_964469255.1 uncultured Candidatus Saccharibacteria bacterium
AGTACATTGGTCCATTTATTTTTCATCGGTGTTCGATAATATTTTTTCTCCTTCTAGTAAACCAGAAACCACTTCTACCATACTGTCAGATCCACGGAGGCCCAGAGTTACTTCACGGGTTTCAGCCTTTCCATCCGCCCTTACTACTTGCACAGTATTTAAGCCAGTTGTGTTATCTACAAGATAAGCAGGTATAGCCAGCACATCATCCTTGCTAGCAAAAACTATTTTTCCTTTGGCACTCATTCCTGTTTTTATTCTGGCATCAGCTGGCAATTCTACGAAGGCTTCATAAACTGGAACACCTTCTACCTCAGTATCACGAGAGTTGATAGTTTTCAATGTGCCCATAAAAGTTTCGCCTGCAAATGCATCCAGTGTTATTTCAATCGGAGAATTTTCCACAATCCTAGAAACATCTAGCTCAGAAACTTGTAGCACCACCTCCAGAGTATTTTCTCCGAGAATTGAAACTACACGCTCACCGATGGACGCACTCTCACCTACTTCTCTTTCGATATTTGTAACCCGCCCATTGAAAGGAGCGTAGATAGTATTCTTCCTGATTTCTGCATTTATCTTTTGGATTTCTGCTTGGGTTACTGCTGAAATAGAATCATCTGCTGATTTATCAGCGGCCTCCAATCTCTTTTTTGCTGCCGTATAGGCATTGAAATTTGCTACATAAGAAGCACCACTTTTGTTTGGGATATTCACATACCAAACTGTTTCATCATAACCAGTCAAATCAGAATCATCAAAAGATATGTATAAACCTTTTGTACCTAGTGGTGTCGGTGCTGTTTTATTGAGTTCTCTTTTAGTTTTTTCTAAATCAAAAGTATATAAATCATAGTCAGACCTATTCACATCATCACTACGTATAATTACCTTGTATCTTCCCTCAGTTCCTGTGTATATACCTGATATCTCAGGGACTGGCACACTAGAGGAATCGTCATCTGACGTAAAGGTCAAATCACTAGAGAGCAATGTTCGGTAAGCACTTTCCACTTCAGACTCTAGATCTACATCCGATGTTTTATCATTCGCCTGTTTTATTTTAAGCTCTGCGAGCAAATCACCTATTTCAAGCTGAGCCAAAGTTTGACCTCGAGAAACTTTTTGATTGTTAGTAACAAATATTTTTGCTACTCGTCCAGCTGAGGCAAAGCCCAGATCCGCCTTGTCAGTAGTAGCTACTGTTCCTGAAAGCACCGCCGATTGAGAAATATCAGCCTTGGCCACTGTGTAGCTTGTTGTACCATTGCCACCACCACCAAACATAAAATACAACACCAGTACCACCAGCACCACACCCCCGATTACATATTTTTTATTTATTTTTTTATCTGTTTTCATAATTTGTTTTTATTTCTTTTTAAGAATCTTAATAAGGTCATCACTAAATTTCTTTACTGCCTTATCGTCATATAGTGACACCACGAATACTTTTTTATTAATCTTTTTAAACTCTGCTACTTTTTTCGCTACTACTTTGGCATCCTTCGCCGCATCTGTTTTGGTCAGGACTATGATTTCTTCTTTCTCGGCCAGCCCTTCATCTCCTAATTTTAATTTCTTATCATATTTAGTGAGCTCTTTACGTACTTCTTTGTAGGCCGTAATCATTCCAGAATTTTCGAATGATACGAGGTGGGCAATCATCCGAGTACGTTTGATGTGTTTGAGGAATTTGATTCCTAAACCTTTCCCTTCGGATGCTCCTTCGATGAGTCCTGGAATATCGGCAATGATATAACCATAAAAATCTCCGAGGTTTGGATCGAGCGTAGTAAAAGGATAGTCCCCCACTTCGGCTTTTGAGTTTGTTAAAGCATTCAAAAGAGAAGACTTACCAGCATTTGGTAAGCCGATAAAACCAATATCTCCAAAGAGTTCTAATTCTATTTTAAAATTTCCACGCGCTCCTTCTTGGCCTTCGCGGGATTGCAATGGAGTAGTATTGATAGAACTTTTAAAATGTTCATTGCCAAATCCACCGTAGCCTCCCTTGAGGAGCATTATCTTTTGTCCTTCTTCAGCTAGTTGCCA
>CAYYKS010000086.1:0-1960 GCA_964469255.1 uncultured Candidatus Saccharibacteria bacterium
TAGTTCGACTACGTTCACTATAAATAATTAAAGCAAAGTCCCCGAAGGGGGATTTTGAATTTTTAATCTGGTATAATTTATCAATGAGAAAAAAAATACTAATAATTGGAGGAGGCCTAGCTGGCCTTTCTGCGGCATACTATCTTTCAAAGGATCAAGATTTTGAAGTTACGCTTGCTGAGGCTTCCAGTCGTTTGGGTGGGAGGGTGTTGTCTAAAAATGTGAACGGAATAGATGTGGAGCTGGGCGGTTTTATGATTTTTCCTTGGTATAAGTATGTTCGTAAACTTATTTCCGAATTAGGCCTGTCAGAAAAACTCAAATCTTTCACAAGCAACCAACAATTTTATGAGCAGGATGGAAGGTATTTAGATAAAAAAACACAAGAGGAGAAAATATACTCAATTCGGCTCCTTTCCCATTGGATCGCACCTTTCCTGCTTGGTAAAACTGATTTTTATAATACAAATCTTGATTTATATAAAGGTAAAACCACAAAAGAAGTTTTTGATCAATGGAATATACAAGACAGCAATATAATGGATATGCTTATGGAAGCCTATACATATCCTGATCTAGGAGAATTACCTGCAACAATTTTCTCTAGTTTCGCTACCGAATTAATTACTAAAGGTAGGTTCGATAGGTGTGAGTATTTAGAAGGAGGTATGAGTAGTTTGGTTAACTGCCTAGAAGGTGAAATTAAAAAGAATGGAGGTCAAATTCTAATGAGCTTACCGGTAACTTCTGTGGAAAGTTTAACTGCAACATTCACAAATGGAGAAATATTCGAAGCCGATGTAATACTATTCGCTCTTCCCCTGGATCACGATCTTTACCCAAAAATTCTTCAAGAAAAAATAGACTTTAACTATACAAAGCACTATACATTAGCAGTAGAGTTGGAGAGTGATGTAATAATTAATGAAAACAAAGACTGGTTTATATGCTATGACCCGCTTACTCATGAAGCTAAAAATCCTTGTATTGTTAGTATGGTTTTTTTAGCTGCCTGGAACCCTGTAATAGATAATGCCCATAAAGAACTTCTTGTTAATATTCATCTTCATCCAGAGGATATGAAAGAATATTCAGATGAAGAATTGCAGGACATAATCCAAACAAAAATCAAAACACTTTTACCTAGCAATAATGTAAAAAAAGTTTTAGCAACGGTTCGCTGGGATAAAACAATGCCCTCAGTTCCGATTAAAACCCTCAAAATTTTTCGAGAGAAGCAAGGCAAGAACAGCTACTACTTTGCGGGAGATTACCTAGGTCCGCCATGTATGGAAACAGCTGTCTACACTGGCTCTCATATTAAAGAGCTTTTTAAGAAAAAATAGTTTTTCATGGATAGTTCGTTGGCCGCAAAAGCAGCTTTTGACTTTGTGATTAGTAGGTATATAATTCAGGTATTAGTAGTTAATATTTAAATTTTATGGAAGGATATAAACCAAGTGATAAGGAAATAGAAAAGGCTGAGAGCATGGTTTTACCGAATCAAAAGAAAATTGATGAATTGCTTGCAGAAAAAGACCGAATTGCTTTAGAGTTAGGTATAAAAGATCTTAAAGCTTTTGATTATAGTAACACTGGTGGCTCAATAGCGACCCATGAATGGATAATTATGGGAACATTTAATAAAGATAGTCTTGATGTTCAGAAGTCTGAAATAATAGGTGATGAAGCACCAGATCAATATTCCGGTTCTTTAGGTGGAGTTCCATTGCCTGCTGATATAGCACAAAAGTTATTTCAAAAATTTGCCCCAATTATTCCTGCTGAAAAAGCATTAAAATATGCCTATGGTATGTCAACACAGCAAATGAAAGAAAATGTAAAAGAAGAAATATCAACAGAGGTAAGAAAACAATTGGAAGACAAACTTCGTGAATTTCTTGTTTGATAATTCGGGTTTGCAAAAAACAGCTTTATAAGTTATAGTAATTTAAGCGCC
>CAYYKS010000087.1:0-1942 GCA_964469255.1 uncultured Candidatus Saccharibacteria bacterium
AATCGAAGCTGGCAAAGTAACTCTTGAGTCTCGCGACTCTGGCAATCTTGGACAAATGTCACAAGAAGAAGTTGCATCTAAGCTGGTTAGTGAAATTAAGAACAAGAAATAATATGTGGCTATTTGTATTTATATTTGGAATTATAGGAGCTTTCTGGAACGGACTACCGGGCCTTATAATGGGTGCAATCATAGGAGCTGCTATATACGCAGTATCTGTGATTCTTTCAGCTTAGCTTCTTAAAATATCAAGTAGTTTCTTCATCGCACGCCCCCGATGTGAAACTTCATAAAATTCTGAAGGTGTGTATTCCAGCATTACTTTTTCCATTCCATCTAATTTTACACATAGTTCAAAATCTCTATCTCTGTGATTGTTGTGTGTGGGTGCCACGATGGTTCCATGAAAAGTACCCTCGACAATAATGGTATCGTTTTCCCCCTTACACAGTCCGAGTCTACAAGTAGAACTGATACGTGAGCCAGCAAACTTAATCCCTAATTCTTGAGGAGTGAAGTATTTCCACATATCTTTCATATATGGGCCAGGAAATCCATTTAGTGCCTCCATATTTACAGTAACATCGTCCACTAGAACTGGATGCTGATAAACTTCATAAGCTCTTTTTAGTTTGTGTTTTATTATCTCTTCTGGATCACCTTGAATTTCTGGCTCATTCCATGGCCTTTGTTCACAATCAAAATATTCATTCAGTTTTTCTGACAAATCTCCGAATTTAAATTTACTACTGGTAACTATAAAAAGTTTTGGTTTCATTCAAATATTTTTTTATATTAGTATGATAAACAAGACATAATTTACTTTAATTCAATTTGAATTACTCGTACTTCTTCTGAGCCTTCATTATCAACAATATGTTGACTAGGGTTTGAGAAACTAACAAAATTATTTTCTAACTTTACTTCTTTATTAGTACCATCTGGTAAAGTAAATTTTAGTGTTCCGCCTTTTAAAACCACACTCACATTTGATGGGTGAGTATGCATCTCGGCCCTATCTCCTGGCTTAACTACAACATCCAAAATACGCACTTTATCATTTTCTAAAATAACCTTATGTAAATGTGGAGCTATACTTACTGCGTCTTGTAGCTTATTTTCCATATGGATTAGATATCAATCTCAGCAAGTTTTGCGTTTGATTGAATGAAAGATTTTCGAGGAGGAACTTCGGAGCCCATGAGGATGTCGAAGATTTTGTTGGCTTCTTCAGCGTCTGATATATCTACGCGCTTTAGAATACGGTTATTTGGGTCCATAGTAGTTTCCCAAAGTTCTTCTGGGTTCATTTCTCCGAGACCTTTGAAGCGCTGTACGTGGAATTTGTTGGATTTAGCTTTAGTTTCTACTTCTTCTCCTTCTACATCACCACCACTTTCAGCTTCGGGCTCTTCCCCAATTTCTACCACGTCAGCATCTTTGCCAACAATTTTTATTCTTTCTTCATCAGTATAGGCATACGAAATTTCTTTTCCTTTCTTTATTTTATAAAGTGGAGGTTGAGCTATGTAAATATATCCAGCTTCGATGATAGCTTTGAAATATCTGTAGAATAATGTCAGTAGTAGTGTACGAATGTGTGATCCGTCCACGTCGGCATCTGTAGCAATGATTATTTTATGGTAACGCATCTTGGTCAGATCAAAAGTATCTCCGATAGAAGTACCGAGAGCGATAACAAGCGACTTCACTTCTTTCGAAGCAAGCATTTTATCTATTCTTGCCCGCTCCACATTCAAAATCTTACCTCGAAGCGGAAGTATGGCTTGAGTTCTTCGGTCCCGGCCTTGCTTGGCACTACCTCCCGCAGAGTCTCCCTCCACTAGGAATAGTTCAGATTCAGAAGCATCTTTACTTTGACAGTCCGCAAGCTTTCCTGGCAATGTCATGCCTTCAAGCGCCCCCTTACGAAGTATTGAGT
>CAYYKS010000088.1:0-1939 GCA_964469255.1 uncultured Candidatus Saccharibacteria bacterium
TCCTTTTTGTTAGCAAAATTATCTGGATCGTCAGTTTTTCGAATTGTTAAGAGTGACCACACTCCATCATGACGTCTTTCAGATACTATAAACAATGCTTCTGGCATAAGCTTATTGATACCACCGAGTGGGTAACGCCTATCAAAAACAACAATGCGTTTATCCTTTGCATCTTCGTAACATTTTATTAATCCAGCTCGTGCATTTATTTTTGCCTGAGTATGCACTATTTCTCTTTCCAAGATTTCTTTGGCTAGTTCTACGTTCCTATTAAAATATGCGTCGGTAAGAGCCACATCTTCTTCCCAAGTTGGACGGCTGATGGATTCAAAGAATCGCTGAATAATATAAGGATCAACCTTGGATTTAGATTCTGTAATTGATACACCATTATCAAATGCATCTATGGGTTTTACCAATTTTTCTGTGATTATCTCCATCACCTCTTCACCTCCGGCAATTTCTGATCCGTGTTTTTTCCAAATTAATCCAAATGATGAATACGGAATACCGTCCGCATAGGCACCCGCACCCCCTGGTTGATGGTGGTCAAACCTATTGTTGGCTTCATCGTAAACTCCACCTACATCATAAACATAATCACCAGTTTTAAAAACTTCTTCTACGCGAGTACGCACTACTTCAAAACCTTCCCCTCTTTTATTAAAGAGGATTTTAAGTGCCGCTGTAGCAAAAATTTCATCTGCATGAAAAGTCCCATCATGGGTTATGAGCTTTAATTTCTTTTTAAACAAGTTAAATATTTTGCCAAACATTAGAATAATCCATCAACAACTTCTTTCACGACCGTACCATCGGCTTTACCTTTCAAGTCCTTCATAAGTGCTGACATCAGCATTCCCTTTTTAGTAGCATCTGTAATTCCAAGTTCTTCTTTCTTAGCACGAGCTATTTTTTCTACTTCGCTCTTGTCCATCATAGTCGGTAAATATTTTTCAAGTATCGCGAGCTGTGCTTCTTCTACTTTTACTAGGTCTTCACGGTTCCCTTTCTTGAATTGTTCGATAGAGTCTTTTCTCTGTTTGGAAAGTTTAGTGATTACAGCCAGTGCTTCTTCATCATTTAGCATGTCTTGAGGTTTTTTACCTTTAGCTACGAGTTCATTCATAAAAGCCGCTACCATAGCTCGCAAAGTTTCGAGCTTTACAGCGTCCTTGGCCATCATCGCTTCCTTTATTCCACCTTTTATTTGTTCGTGTAGCATATCAATATAATAACAAATTATGATAAAATACCAAAATGACTAAATCGATGAAGAAGATTGTGTTTTTCGATACCGAAACCACCGGCATAGACGCTACAGATTTTTTATGCCAAATAGCCTACAAGTCTGGCGACGAAGTTTTTAATGAAATCTATAAACCCGCGGTACCCATTCCACCAGGTGCTTCTGCAGTGCACCACATTACAAATGAAATGGTGAAAGACAAACCAGCTTTTACAGCTTCACCTGACTTTAAAAAAATAAAAGACTTGTTTGAAGATGAAAACTCTGTAGTGGTGGCTCACAATATGTCCTTTGATGACGGGATGATTAAAAAAGAAGGCATCAATCTAAAAAACACTATCTGCACTTTACGTGTAGCTAGATATTTAGACAAAGAAGCCAAGCTAGCCAAACACAATTTGCAGTTTTTAAGGTATGCCTTGGGAATAGAAATCGATGCCAAGGCTCACGATGCCTTGGGTGATGTTCTAGTACTCGAAAAACTTTTCGACCGACTCCTTAAAAAAATAATAAGTGATGAAAAGATAAATGAAGATGAAGCCATAGAAAGAATGAAAGAAATCTCTTCGAAGCCTTCCCTGATGCGGATGTTTAGCTTTGGTAAACACAATGGCAAAAAAGTAGAAGAAGTCGCCGTTATCGATAAACCATATTTGCAGTGGCTACTGGACCAGAAAGAACAAAAGGGCG
>CAYYKS010000089.1:0-1912 GCA_964469255.1 uncultured Candidatus Saccharibacteria bacterium
CACCTATAGATTTAGCCCAGACGAAGTCACCAGAAGAATCGAGTTTACTTATAAATATGTCATTGCCAGCTGAAGTTAGATTACTAGTTCCTGCCCCGGGGTCAAAGTCGATGGTACCATTAAAAAATCCTGTAGTATATATATTGCCATCAGTATCTAGAGTAATAAAAGTACCAAGATCACCAGCGGCTCCACCTATAGATTTAGCCCAGACGAAGTCACCAGAAGAATCGAGTTTACTTATAAACATATCATTACTCCCCGCTGAAGTTAGATTACTAGTTCCTGCCCCGGGATCGAAGTCGACGGTATCATTAAAATATCCTGTAGTATATACATTTCCATCAGTATCAACAGTTGTGGAATAACCTGAATCAGTACCTGTTCCACCTACAGATTTAGCCCAAGTATATTCAACATCATCTACTGCAAAAAGATTAACCGGGAAAATACTAAGGAGAAGCATTAAAAAAAACAAATTTCGTAAAATATTTTTCATTTTTTTCTAATAAATTATTATATCTATTATAACAGAATAAAAAAAATACCACAATTTAATTTGGTATTTTTTTTATTCTGTTAATTTTTCTAAGCAACTGTGTAAAGTCCGTTTTTGTTCTTCTTGAAGTATTTTGGATTTACGAGATTTACTAGAATAGTGTTTTTCTTGAAGTATCTTTCTTTGTTTACCTTGGTCACGATGTCTTCCTTTGAAAGTGGACCTTCGCGCTTGAGGATTTCTCGGATAACTTCGCGAGCGATTCCCGCTTTGTAGCCCCATTCTGCCAAAGCGTACATGCCGCGGCCTACGAGCACGAACCTAGCGTCCTTGATCAGCTCGTTGTGGCAAGTAGCGTAGTGGATTTTCTTATTGAAAGTCTTAGAAATAGCCTCTGCAACTTCTTTGAAGTGCATAGGTGAACCGTGTCGGCGCATTACGAGGAAAGCATAATCCTTTACCCCGCGAGTGCGGATGTTCGGAGAGCTAGTTTTGCCCCATTCGCCCAAAGGATTCTTGGAAACTACTTTTGACATAGAGAGCCATCTCTTTGCTATCTCATCATTCTTTAGATTTTCAGCCACATCCTTGGTATGATCCAAGAATTTTTTGATCATCTCAGTTTCTGGAACTAGATCTTCATCATTGAGACTTGAATATAACTTTCGGAGTGAATCATGCACCTTGTCGGCGGTAGCATCGTCCACACTCCAGCGCGCATGAAAATGATCATCCTCGCGGTGCTTCTTGAATGCATCACCTAGAACCAAATAAAAGTGAATATGGTTTTGAGTAGCTTTATCTTTTGAAATATGAGAAAGGAGGTCGTGTTCAGAAATTACCGAACCAAGCTCATGCATTAATTTTTTTAATTCTTCAAAAACAGCTTGTTCGGCTTTGTAGGCAGAAGATTTTTTGATGGTCGTTATAGCCACATTTTCGATTTGGCGTACTCGTTCACGAGTTATGTTGTATTTCTTACCGATTTCTTCCAGGGTTTTTCTAGCCCCATCAGCTGTAAGACCAAAACGATGCATGATAACATCGCTCGCTCGGTCTTGGAGGTGTGAAGTGATTCTTTTGGTAACTTTTTTTGGTTTAAAAGATATTGTTGGCATAATTTTTTATAATTTATTCTACAAACTTTTTAACGCTTATTTTTAGATCTGTCTGTCTCAGTCAGGAATTTCTTTCGTAGTCGTACAGAGTTCGGAGTGATTTCTAGGTATTCATCTCCACTCATTACTTCCAAACCTCTTTCAATACTCAAAGAAAATGTTGGATTTAGAGTGATGGCTTCATCTGTACCAGATGCACGCATATTTGTCAGCTGCTTACCTTTGGTTGGGTTCACTGTCATGTCCTCACCTTTGAGAACGTTACCAATAACCATACCTTCATAAACTTCTGTAC
>CAYYKS010000090.1:0-1818 GCA_964469255.1 uncultured Candidatus Saccharibacteria bacterium
AAAGGCGTTTCTTTTTTCTCAGGACTGGATTCATTTGATACCCCACTTGCAGAAGGAAATAATATAAACTTGCTGGCTACTTTTGATTTATCTAGATTTCGCGGTAGAGAAGAGTTAAGATTGAGGATAGAAGATATATACTAAATACATGGCTAACAAAATTACAATTTATACGGATGGGGCGGCCAAGGGGAATCCAGGTCGTGCTGGTTGGGGTGCAATCATAATGCATAATGGCAAAGTTTTTGAACTTGGTGGACGTAAAGATCATGCTACGAATAACCAAATGGAACTCACCGCACCTATCGAAGCTCTAAAATATGTTAAAAATAATGTAAGCGATAGCCTGCCTGCGCAGGCAGGCTTACATATAGAAATACACTCAGATTCTAAATATGTAATACTCGGGATTACGGAATGGATTAATGGCTGGATTCAAAATGGCTGGAGGAACGCTGCAAAAAAACCTGTGATGAATAAGGAACTTTGGGAAGTTTTACATGAATTAAATACAGAACTGAAGCCAAAATGGCATTATGTAAAAGGCCACAGTGGGCATGAACACAATGACCGTGTAGATTTGATTGCCACCAGTTTCGCCGAAGGTGAGCCCGTAGAGCTTAGGAAATAAATTTATGAATGAGGATCCTTTTAAAAGTAAACAAGAAAGATCATCTGTTCGTATAGAGGTGGCAACACCGAGGTATTGGAAAGAATTTAAAAAACTTCGACTAGAAGCAGTTACTGGAAGAGATGCAAAAATGTTCGGGGTAAATGTAAATACCCCAGAAAAATTGGCACAAGAAGTGGGTAGGACTGATTTGCAGTGGCAAGAAGAACTAGTACTTAAAGACAAGTTTACTATCCTGGCATGGGCGGGTAAAGAGGCAATAGGTATGGGTCGAGCAGAAAGATTTGAAAAGTTGGGAGTTTGGTATATGTTTGCTGGATATGTAAGACCAGAATTTCGAGGTGGGCTCGGTAAAAAAATATTTGCAAAACGTTTAAAAGAAATTATAAAACAAGGTGGAGGTATAGTTCGAATGAGGTCTAAAACATATAACTCTGTATCAATTGGGCTAGCTGAGTCTTTTGGTTTTAGTAAGAAATTTGAAGATACGTCAGACGATGAAGTTGTTATGGAGTTAAGGGATTTAAAAAG
Organism: uncultured Candidatus Saccharibacteria bacterium; assembly: GCA_964469255.1. Taxonomy (GTDB): domain Bacteria; phylum Patescibacteriota; class Minisyncoccia; order Phycocordibacterales; family UBA9973; genus UBA9973. The sequence goes on from CAYYKS010000090.1 coordinate 1,163, forward strand.
TCCGGAAGTAGTAAAAAAGATTGAAGAAGTTTTAAATACGAAATTAATTTAAAATTATGCAAGAATCAATACCAAAAATCGAAGAAAGAGAAGTTAAGCGTGAATTTGATACGTTGAAATTCTTAAGAAGCAATGGTGTTGAACCATTATCATTAGGTGGCTGGAAGCCAGGACAATCATTATCATTTAGTAACTGGAAGCCAGGACAACCAATTCTTTTTGTGTTTCAAGATTTTATGGATACATCTGGCGATACACCTACAGGGCCTAGGCCTAGTATCGCTCGGGTGGATTCTCCAGTTTCAATGAAATTTAAAGAAGGTTCGGAAAGTGTTATTCTTTTAGAAAACCATGGAGGTCAGGTTGATTATTTTGCGATTGATGCCAGAAGTGAAAGAGTAATATATGTTAGAAGTAGTAGAAAGATGCGGGGCGCTAATCATCCTTATGTTGTTATGTTGGATAATATTTTTCAATCTTCCGATGAGTTATTTCCAAAGAGGCCAGGGGTAGTTAAGACTTAAACATGCAAGACAGGATCTTTTATTCAATATGTTTCGGCTTTACACTAGGAGTGCTTCTGCGCTCCTTTTTTATTGTAAATTTTAACTTGGTGATATTTACTCTTATTATTTCTTTTTTATCTATTTTATTTC
>CAYYKS010000091.1:0-1731 GCA_964469255.1 uncultured Candidatus Saccharibacteria bacterium
AACCTTTGGGCGGTAAAGCTCAAGGCGGAGGACAAAGATTTGGAGAAATGGAAGTCTGGGCACTGGAAGGTTACGGCGCTTCTTATACATTGCGCGAAATGCTTACAATAAAATCTGACGACATACTGGGTCGTTCAGCTACTTTTGATTCCATTATTAAAAACGAACCGATTCGACCACCAAATTCACCAGCATCATTCAATGTTTTGCTAAATTACCTACGAGGACTAGCCTTAGACGTCGATCTAAGCATGAGTAAGAAAGATGAAACTCAAAACTAAGTAAATAATCAAAATCAAAACATATGAAAACTTTAAACACAACAGAATTTGATCAAATCGCTCTTCGTTTGGCATCTCCAACTCAAATCAAAGAATGGTCTTATGGTGAAGTCACCAAGCCTGAAACTATAAACTACCGAACAGGACGCAGTGAACGCGGAGGCCTTTTCGATGAGAAAATATTCGGCCCAGAAAAGGACTACGAATGTTACTGCGGAAAGTATCGCCGAATTCGCTACAAGGACATCATCTGTGAAAAATGTGGAGTGGAAGTAACAAGGTCTATAGTGCGCCGAGAAAGAATGGGCCACATCGAGCTTGCGACTCCAGTTTCACACATCTGGTTCCTGCGCGGAGTACCATCACGAATGAGTATTCTTTTAAATATCTCAGTGTCTGACCTTGAGAAGGTTATTTACTTTGCTGGATACATCATCACCAAAGTTCACGAATCAGAAAAGGAAGAAGTAGTATCAGGACTAGATCGTGAATACAAAGCAAAACTAAAAAATGCTACTGATGATGCTACTCGAGAAAAGCTAAAGAATTTACTTTCTGTAACTAAAAAAGAAATCGGAGAAATCTACGAAGGTAAAGTTCTAAACGAAATTTCTTTCCATCACTATTCTTTGAAATACGGTACATGCTTTGAAGCAAATATCGGAGCGGAAGCAATATATACAATATTCAAGAATTTGGACTTGAATAAGTTAAAAGAACACACAGAACAAATGCTAACCAAGGCTAGTGCAGTGGAAAAAGAAAAACTTCAAAAAAGACTTTCTTTGATACGTGCGATGCTCTATGCTGACATCCGCCCAGAATGGATGTTCCTAACTGTAATCCCAGTTATTCCTCCGGTGCTACGACCAATGGTCGCTCTCGATGGTGGACGACATGCGACATCAGATTTGAATGACCTATACAGACGCGTTATCAATAGAAATAATAGACTGAAGAAGTTGAAGGAGATAAATGCGCCAGACGTGATCCTGCGAAACGAAAAAAGAATCATCCAAGAAGCTGTGGATGCACTTATTGATAACTCTATCGCTAAGCAAAATGATAGTGCAGCTATGAGTCAGTCTCAAAAGCGACCTCTAAAATCACTTTCTGATAACTTGAAATCCAAGCAAGGTCTATTCCGCCAAAATCTTTTGGGTAAGCGTGTGGACTACTCTGGACGTTCGGTGATCGTGGTTGGTCCTCAATTGAAATTAAATCAATGTGGGCTTCCAAAGCACATGGCACTGGAACTTTTCCGTCCATTCGTTATTTCAAAAATCTTGCAAGCCGAACTTGCCTTCAACATTCGTGGCGCAAACAAACTGATCGAAGAACGAGGAGCTGAAGTATGGGCCATGCTCGAAGAAGTTATCGATGGAAAATACGTGCTTCTAAACCGTGCGCCTACTTTGCACCGTCTAGGTATTCAAGCTTTCAATCCTAT
>CAYYKS010000092.1:0-1685 GCA_964469255.1 uncultured Candidatus Saccharibacteria bacterium
ATATTTTGCTTATAACATTCCTCACAGGCAATTTTCTGATAACCCCATTCTGGTTTATAGTACGCCTCAATTGATTTCCTGCAATAGAAACATTCGTAAGGGGACGATTCCAGAACAGTCATTGTTTTAAGCTGTCTTCTTGTGCGTACATCAAAATGATACCTAGGTAATGGAATATTATTCTCTCTATGAAAAGAAAGCTCATTCTGAGCAATATTAAAACGCCAACCCGTTTCTGGACAAATAAGCGCCTGGGCAGTAATAGTATCTGGAACATCTTTTATGTCATCTGGTAAATCGCCTGTATTCATACCGTCAATATGATTCTCTTTTACATCTTCCCAATAACCTCCAAGTCTCAAGATATCTTCCTTTTTAGTCTCTGGAAAATACAAAAAACTAGTAGAAAAATTAAAATACCCAGTACTCATACCATACGGCAAAAATTTTCCATATTCACCTCTCGTCTTCATATCAGAAATTATTTTTTCTTTTAGAGTTTCATACTCTTCTTTGGTATATTGCTTATTTAAAATACAATACTTTTTCTTTCGTAACCCAACACAACCGAAACAATATTCAGATTCAATACATAAATCTAAATATTCAGAATATCGAGAAGAAGACCAAGCACAATATTTTTCTGAGTAAGCATTTAAACAACAACTACAATTTCCGAGAAGTTCACTGTACCAACACCCACTAGAATCTATACAAGATTTATCATTTAATCCACGCACTCCGTTATAACAATCTTCATTGTTGTTTGTGGTGTAACAATTATGGCAATTTTTACAATCTAACAAATAATCCCCCTCTGAATTTGTAACTTTATAATTAGAATTTTCTCTGTGAACTACCTCTTTTTGAGTAATCTCTTCAAAACGTTTTTTGAATGATTGTATAGAATTATAAGATCCAAGATTAAACGTTTTAATTTTTTCTTCATACTCTTCTTTTGAATATTGCACATTTTCTATGCAATAAGTTTTATTACGAAGATTCCAACTCATAAAACAGTCTTGGCAATTTCGACAATCATATAAAAAATATGAATCTATGCAATCACGAGAGTGCTTAGAATAAAAGAGTTTATATGAATTGTGACATTCAATAGAATCAAAACTCTTTTCGCAATTAAAACAAATTGCCATATCTATAGATTTACGAACTCTGATGTTCCGATACGAATAAAGTAGGTCTTCGCACTGCTCCATGGATCTAGATAGGTAACAATTTTTTGAATTCCAAACATCATCACACCAGTCACATTTAGTATTATTTACACCACTTTGGTGCGGACGAGGTACTTTTTCTTGTAGATTTTTTAGTTGGGCAAAAAATGACGCTCGATGATCATAGTCTACACCAAAATCCATCGCATCCCATTTGTCGCTATACCATTCTGAAAGTGTATAAATCGGGTATCGACTTTTTTCAGGTAATACTGTAATTAAATTCTCTCCAGATAGATCAGATTGTCCTCTACGAAATTTACCAAACGGCCAAAAAGACAAATGCAACTTCACTCGACAAAAGAAACAAAGAGTTGGTAATTCAATACCAACTCTTTGATACGCAGAAAGCTCACCTTCAGTTATTGTGAAGTTTTGGTTACAATGTTCGCAGATTCTATTCTCCGTCTTTGTATTCATATACATTCACTCGCGCGGGGCGGATGATTC
>CAYYKS010000093.1:0-1598 GCA_964469255.1 uncultured Candidatus Saccharibacteria bacterium
CGGCGTTCGGCACGTACTTCGATAGGCACCTGATAGTTTGCACCTCCGATACGCTTTGAACGAACTTCAGTCATAGGGCCAGCGTTTCTCATAGCCAGGTCAAAAACTTCTAGAGGGTTTGGATTTCCAGTCTTTTCTTTGATGATGTCAAAAGCATCATACATAACTTTACGTGCAGTTTCCTTCTTTCCTGCCCACATGATGTAGTTGATAAACTTCTCCAACTTTTGTGAGTTGTAGACAAAGTCTGGTTCTACGATATTTCGATTTTTAACTTTTCTTCGCATATTATTTTAAATTATTTCTTTGCTCCTACCTTTGGCTTCTTGTTACCGTATAGTGATCGTCCTTGTCGGCGCTTTTCTACTCCTTGTGTATCGAGTACTCCGCGAACGATGTGGTATCGAACTCCGATCAAGTCCTTCACACGTCCTCCTCGTAGCATGACCACTGAGTGTTCTTGTAGGTTGTGTCCTTCACCTGGGATGTAAGCAGTTACTTCCATTCCGTTGGTCAAACGTACGCGGGCGATTTTTCGAAGCGCTGAGTTCGGCTTCTTTGGAGTAGTAGTAGAAACTTTAGTGCAAACTCCTCTTTTGAATGGAGCTGGGAAATATACAGGGCGGTTCTTTAAAACGTTAAAACCCTTCGCTAAAGCGACAGTCTTGGTTTTTGCGTGAACTTTTACGCGGTTCTTCTTTATTAATTGGTTGATTGTTGGCATTTGTGACTAAAAAAGAGTCCGAAGACTCTCCGAAGAGATTACTATAAATATCTCTAAAGCGCAAGTCCGGTAAACAAATGGAATAGAAAGGCTACTATCGGGAACAAAATATCAGAAAGGAAAACTATGAAAATCAAAAGTAGCATCAAAGAGTATTGCTCAATAAAGGCGATAATAGAGTAGAAAGATCTAGGTAGCAGAGTGAATAATATTTTCGAACCATCGAGTGGTGGTATAGGAATAAGGTTAAATATACCTAGTGCTAGGTTTGTAATTACGATGATAGAAGTAATAGTGTACAGACTTTGATTTAAGCTATCGCTTAAATTTAGATCTGGGATGAATCGCATGATAGTTCCAAACACAAAAGCGATGAAAAAGTTTGCGAGTACGCCTGCGGCAGCTACTGACACTGTCCCCCATTTTAGATTGTTCAAGTTAGCCGGATTGTAAGGCACAGGCTTGGCCCAACCGAACAAAACTGGCGAACCTGACAATACCAGAACTGCCGGCAGAATAACTGAACCAAAAGGATCCAGGTGTTTGATAGGGTTGAGGGTTAATCGTCCAGCAAAACGCGCGGTTTTGTCACCAAAATACTCAGCCACGAATCCGTGTGAGATTTCATGTAGGACGATAGACATGATCAGTATAGCGATGTAGAAAATTGAATCCATTTTTATAGCTTGAACATAAACTTGATAAACTGCTTGGTCTATGTTACCATAATCCCTATGAAAAAAGTATGTGCGATAACTACAAAAGGTTCAATTGTTGGCGGCGGATATTCTAACCGAACTCGTGCCACCAAGTTCAACCCTACCGGCAAGGCCCGAAAATACCCAAATCTTCAAAAGAAGAAGGTTTTTATTCC
>CAYYKS010000094.1:0-1536 GCA_964469255.1 uncultured Candidatus Saccharibacteria bacterium
GTTCGGCCGATGCGGTGTACATAGGTATCGTAAGTTTGTGGTACGTCAAAGTTTATAACATGAGTTACATCTGGAATATCTAGTCCTCGTGCAGCCACGTCAGTAGCAATCAAGATGTTGATCTTGTCTTGTTTGAATGAATCCAAAATTCGGATACGTTCCCGACTTCGCTTGTCGCCATGAATACCACCTACGTGGAATCCAGCGTGCTTAAGTTCTTTTTCTAGAGTATCTACACTGTGCTTCATTTCTCGGAAGATCAGCACTTTATCAGTACCATCATTTCGTAAAACTTCGTGTAGCTTTTCTATTTTTTCTTCTTTAGTTCGAAATCGCACCACGTCTTGATCAATATTCTTTGAAGTAGTTCCAGAAAGTACAGAAATAAAAGCAGGATCTTTCAAATATTTTTCAGTTAGCTTCTTGATATCAGCTGAAAGAGTCGCGGAGAAGAATAGAGTTTGGTGTTCTGCTGGAGCTTTGCCGATAATGTAAACCATGTCATCTCGGAATCCCATGTCTAGCATTCGGTCTGCCTCGTCTAGCACTACAGAGTAGCATGTAGATAGGTCGATAACCTTTTGGTCGATCAAGTCGCGCAGGCGTCCTGGAGTACCGATGATAAATGAAACGCCCATTTTGATTTCTCGGATTTGTTTTGAGATTGGTAGGCCTCCTACACATGCAGCAGAAAACATCCCAAAACCAAAAGCTAGTTTTTTGAATTCTTCGTCGATTTGAATAGCGAGCTCTCTTGTTGGCGCCATAATCAATACTTTTTCTTTTTTGTTTTGACCCTTAGTCTTAGAGATTTTTTCAATCAAGGGTATCAAGAAGGCCGCAGTTTTTCCTGTGCCTGTGTTTGCTAGGCCAAAAACGTCTCGGCCGGCTAGGGTCGTAGGTATTGTTTGGTCTTGAATCGGGCGAGGACTAGTGTAGCCTGCGCGTTCGATATTTTTATGTAGTTGCGCGTTAAAAGGAAAGTCCGCAAATGTGTGCTTGGCATCATATGGCTTCTCCTCTACATGCACAGCCTTTTGAACGAAGCGAGAAAAATCTATGCGTTCTCCGCGAGATCTTCCGCCTCCCCCACTTTTTCTTTGCCCACCAAAGCGTGGACGTGAATTATGAAAACCACCTGATTTAAAAGCAGGCTTATTTGAACTAAAACTATTTCTTGCTCCAGGTTTTGACCTAGGGGCAAATTTAGAGCCGCCGAATTTCTTCGGAGCATTTGTATTTGGTGTGTACATATTGGGTCATCCCCCAAATGACATTAGCGTAATTAGTGAGAATGATGTTTGAAGAGTAGCATTTAATGGCTCAATTGTCAACTTTGTGCAAATATCTGTAACTGTTAAAATGAGTCCATGCTAGGCAAACACGTTGACGAATCATATCTCGACCTATTGGAACACCTAATGAATAACGGGGTCATAAAGACCGATAGAACAGGGACTGGAACAAAAGGAGTGCTCGGATACCAAATGCGCTTCAATCTAGCAGATGGATTCCCTCTCCTGACCACAAAGAAAG
>CAYYKS010000095.1:0-1520 GCA_964469255.1 uncultured Candidatus Saccharibacteria bacterium
TCATAAGAATATTGTAGCAGATTGTGATAAAATTGCATTTATGCAGAAATATCACGAATTACTCAGATTACTCCTCGCCAAGCGAGGAATTACAGATGAACAATCAGCAGATATTTTTCTAAACCCTAACTATGAGCGTGATTTTCACGACCCATTTCTAATGAAAGACATGGAAAAAGCGTGCGTTCGGCTTTTTGAAGCAATAGAAGGCGGTCAAAAGATTGTAATTTATGCGGATTATGACTGTGACGGTATTCCCGGGGCAGTAATTCTGTCTGATTTATTCAAGAAAATAAATTTCACTAACTATGAAGTATATATTCCTCAGAGGAATTCAGAAGGCTACGGATTAAATCTAGAGGCTATACAACAATTTAAAGAAAAAGAAGTAAAACTTTTGATTACTATTGACCTCGGTATTACTGCGGTGGACGAAGTGGCGCAGGCCGAGGTGGATGGTATAGATGTAATTATCACCGACCATCATTTACCCCGCCTAGAACAGGCGGGGCGAGCCGCACTTATTTTGCCACGGGCCTATGCAATTTTAAATCCAAAAACTGATGACTATCCAGAAAAGATGCTCTGCGGGTCAGGGGTGATGTTCAAACTAGTGCAGGGTTTTTTAAAAAAGTACGCAGAATATTTTAAGGTAAGTGATGGATGGGAAAAGTGGTGCTTGGACATGGCGGGCTTGGCTACACTTTCAGATATGGTGCCACTTACTGGCGAGAACAGAGCTATCGCATATTTTGGAATGAAAGTTCTTCGTAAATCTCCACGACCAGGACTTCAAAAACTTTTGTCTAAGATGAAAATCGTGCAAAAAGATCTGACCGAAGACGATGTGGGCTTTATGCTAACCCCAAGATTAAACGCTGCCTCACGCATGGATAATCCGATGCGGGCATATGAACTTTTATCAACGACAGATGAAGTGGAGGCGGGCATATTGGCTGATCATTTGTCTAAAATAAATGACGAAAGAAAAGATATAGTTAAAGGTATCATGAGAGATGTGAACAAAGGTTTTGAAAAGCGAGAGATAGGTGAAGTAATAGTGGTGGGCAATCCATCGTGGCGGGTAGGAGTGCTTGGTCTTGTAGCTGGAAAAATAATGGATGAATACAACAAACCAGTTTTCGTTTGGGGTAAGGACGAGAATGATCTGATTAAAGGTTCTTGTCGGTCTCCTGGGTCAGTGTCAGTGGTAGAGCTCATGATGGCCACCAGTGATTCTTTTATTAATTATGGCGGGCATGAGTTGGCGGGGGGCTTTACGGTACAAAATGAAAAGATACACTTTCTAGAAGAGGCGCTTTCTAATACTTTTAATAAGATAAAAACAGAAACAAAAGATGACGAAATCACTCATGATGTTAAAACAGATTTGAGTGCTATAAGCATGAAAAACTGGAAAGAGATAGAAAAGATGGCTCCATTTGGACTGGCAAATTCTAAGCCCGTTTTTCTTTTTGAAGGTGTAAAAATTGAAAATATTAAAAAGTTCGGCAAGAATG